>JAIBAJ010000008.1 GCA_019695265.1 Bacteroidia bacterium
TATGGAAATTACCATCAGTTTACCTCAAACAGGTAAAACTTTGACCAAAACACTACTTCTAACAGATGAACAAAGGCAATTAAATACCATTTTTGATTTTGGGTGTTAAAACGCGGAAGTCAGGAGAGCAACACAAAAGGTATTGGACGCCTGCCAATTGAGAACGAAAAAGGTTTTAAAGAATGAGACTTATATCTACCTCAGAGCAGATTATAGTTTGCAAAAAATAGAGCTAAGTGAGATTCAATGGATTGAAGGTTTGGATGATTATTTGAAAATTCAATTAAAGGATAAGAAACCGGTAGTGGTTCGAATGACCATGAAAGCTATTTTGGAAAAATTGCCATCTTCAGAATTTGTTCGTATACACCGTTCCTACATAGTGCCCTTTGAAAAAATTCAGCATGTTCGAAACAAAACTGTTTTTTTAGAACAAAAGGAATTTCCTATTGGAAACAGTTATGAGGAGGAGTTCATGAAATTATTTTCTGGGAGTTCCCGGTCGCTTTAACCCCAATACTATATTAGAAATCGCATTGAAGTTTTCAAATGCAATAAAGGCGAGGGATTAACTTTATTATTCCGGTTCTTTGCTAAGTTTTCTATAGGGAAATTGGGAAATAGTATCAAATAAGTGGTCGTTTATCGATACATTTTATTTTTCGCCTCAACTTTTTTCCTGTTTACCTCAAATTATTTTTCATAAGCCAGATTGCATCCACCTTTGTATCATCAAAATTGAAACAAAGTAATTAACCATTTATAAATAGCAGATGAAAACAGGATCAACAAACATTTTGGAGTACGGAAAAATCAAAAATCTTAGAATAATTATTAAGAAATAGTTTTTCCATTCAGAATTCGGCCTGCTTATTCTTTCAGCAGTTTCTTATTCCAAGAATCTCCGTTACAAGAAATTTGTACGAGGTAATATCCGGGAGTAAGTGATTGAGTTGAAATCATAAGCAGGCCGCTTTGTTCTTGCCATTGTTGAAGAAGTTTGCCTTCTAAGTCAAACAACTGAACTTTAACTAATTCTTTGGTGTTGTAGTTGAATGGTAATTCGATAAATACTTGATCCAGGCTTGGTACCGGAAATAGTTGAACCTCATTGCTAAAAGTCTGAATTGGTTTATTTCCAAGTATGGAAGAGTGTATAGAAGTGAAGCAACTCAGGGCAATATCGTCTTCATCAATTACACATAATTGAACCGAGTCGCTCCCAAAAACCTGGATTTCTCCAAAAGCATTTTTGAAATTCATATTACCAAGTCCATTTCCCCCTTGGTTCCACAAGGAATCTTGTAAGGATGGTTGGCCAAAAACCGGGGCATAAAGATTGAGGTAATAAGCCAAGCTGGTATTGGTTACGCTTAATCCGCTTGCGTTAATTTCCGGAATACCGGAGTTTGTTCCATCATCCATCACATTGTGGTGAGTATCGCCCGAAATAAATAAAACGTCATGCAGGTGGTTGTTTTCAATGAAATCCAGCAATTCGGTTTGGCTGGTTGGGTAACCCGGCCAATAACCGGCAAAGGCCAAGGCCAAATGCATTCCGGTGCTGTTAATTCCTTGAGACGATAATTGGAAGGTATAGGATTGTAATCTAATTCCAATTTCAATCAAACGACGCATACTTTTATTAAAAGGAACTCCACCGGCAATAAATTTCCAATCTGCAGTAGATTGAAGCAAACCGGTTTTAAGCCAATCCATCTGAGCCTGGCTGATGATTCGATGGCCGGTGTCAGGAACAAAGCTCCATAAGTTGCTGTCGGGATTGTAAACAAATGCATCGGCTTCGGCATCTTTGTCGTTTCGAGTGTCGAGGAAAAAGAATTCGCAATTTCCAACCTTAAAAGAATGGTATAATGCCACGGAAGTGTCGGGTAATTCATAGCCGGGGAAATATTCTACGTATGCTTTTTTGACGTTGGTGCGGTGAATTTCCGGGATGCTATCAGTGAGAATAAAATTAACCAAGTGACCGTTTATGGAGTCGAAGGTGTAGTAGGTGTTTTTGTATTTTGCAGAGCCCCAACCATCGTCATCGTCGTTGATATAATCGATGGGAACCGACCATAACATTTCTTTGGTTCGGTTTTCATTGTATTTCCTACGCCACGATTTTTGCACCTGGCTGTATACTGCCGGATAGGAGTTATCAAGTTGGTAACTGGGGTAAGTAAAGTCCCCTGTATGAATAAATAAATTCGGACGATGAGCTTTCATAACATCGAAAACCTTCATATTAGCGGTTTCCTGGCAGCTGCCGGTAGTAAACTTCAAATAAGTTTTACTTCCCTCCATCGGAAAAGTTTTGCAACTTCCAATCCGTGAATCGATTTGTGAATCGAAACGAAAGCGGAAGAAATAGTTGGTATTGGATTGCAAATCAGAAAGGGTAACAATTTTAGAATAGTCGAGCAGACTATCGGTAGCATCGGACCAGGTGTTAAAGGATGAAAAAAGGGAATCGATGCCATATTCAATGGTAAAAGCCTGTGCAGAAGCTGTGCGAATGTATACCCGTATGGAATGGTCGGTCACCCCACCAAAGACAGGACCATGGCTTATGAACTGTGATTTGGAAGAAGGTAAAAATGAAAAAAGGAAAAGAAAGGTAAGCAGGTTAGTGAAGTGCTTCATACAGGTATTTGGTAAACAGTTGGAAAGGTGAAGATAGGAAAACAGAAGGATCCGGATACAGGAAATGAAGAAATTAGTAATAACTTAAGATTGCAAATTAAACTCGCCAGCATATTCTATTTCCGGACCTACTTGTTGGGAGAATGCAGCCTGTCCGGGTAAATGGAAGAAAAAAACTTAGAACTCTATTTTATAAAATGACCAATTGGAGCATTGCAGAATGTTGGGTTGGGGTCGGGTAGGGATAGAGGCAAGTAGCCCACAGGCACACGCGGCGTTAGCCAAGTGGGCCGAGGACTACAGCCGATAGCCCGACCATGAGCCTTGCCGTTCTTGGGAAAATGGAAGATGCCGGGTGCGAATGGGACCCGCCAAAAAATCAAACTCTAAGAAAGCGGAGGTCACCGAACCTTGATTTGGAGGAAACGTTTTATTAACATTTCGGTAATGCTCGGTTGTGGAAAACCTTTGGGTGGCAACGAAACCAAAGCAAGACTATGTCGTTTACATTTATCAACTGTTTTACCTAACGCCTTCGGAATGCTATATTCATTGCCCTTTATTGCTGCCTTTGTAGGGTGGTTAACCAACTGGATTGCTCTTAAATTGATGTTTTATCCTCAAAAGCCGATTAATTTTTATTTTTTCGAATTGCAGGGAATTTTTCCGAAAAGGCAGCAGGAAGTAGCTCAACAAATTGCCAAAATGGTATCGGCAGAATTAATTTCATTCAATGATATACGTACTAAATTGAATAGTCCGGAGCAGTTGAATGATATAAAAATGCATATTGATGAGAAGATTAATGATTACTTATGTCATACATTCCCTTCAAATTATCCAATTACATCCTGGTTTTTTGGCCATCATCAACGTCAAGGAATTCGTGAAGATTTAATATTGGAAGTTGAGAAATTTACTCCTGAAATTATTCAGAAATATACGGATAATTTGGAAGGTGAGTTAAATATTGAACGAATGGTTGGAGAGAAAATATCGACGATGGACCCTATGCATTTTGAAGTAATAATTAATGGAATTATGAAAAAAGAGTTTGCCTTGCTAAGCATAGTAGGCGGAGTATTAGGGTTTACAGTAGGTTTGGTACAACTGGCCATTTTGAGTATTTAGTGCAGATGGAAAATGAATACGAATACCTTAAATTAAACAGGTTTACATCGGTTCCTTTTGTGTTTGATTTGGTTAATAGAAAGGTGTTGACCTTGGTTAATCCTGAATTGTGGGAGGATTACAACGACCGGGCAACCATGCAGGTTTACAAGGAAAAAGTGGGTGCCAAAAGTATTTATGCTTTGTGTTTAACCCACCGCCATGAGACTATACATCATTGGAATGCATTTGCTAATGGACCGGGTGGTTGCAAAATTGAGTTCAGGTATAATCAGTTAATAGCTGAATTGGAGCAAAATAAGGGTGTTTTGCATGGCGAAACCAAGTATATGAAGGTAAATGAATTGACTCAAAATGCTAATTTTCCAATAGCACAATTACCTTTTGTTAAACGATTGCCATTTAAGCCGGAGAATGAATACCGTATTCTGGTTGTATCCGATTTAGATCAAACATCGGTGCTGGATATTCCGATACAGTTGGATTGCATTCGAAGTATTACCTTTAGTAACAAATTGCCTAAACCTACCTATGAGAGTTTGAAACGAACCTTGTTATTGGTAGAACCCGGTTTAAAAGGAAAGATTTTGAGGTCGACCTTGTACAAAAATTCACAATGGATAGATTATTTTAATTCGATTTAATACCCTATATGAGCACAAATTTTATTGAAATTGAAGTAGAAATTGGATTAACTCCGGAGAAAGTATGGAGCTATTGGACAGAATCCAAGCATATTATGAATTGGAATTTTGCTATTCCGGAATGGCATTGTCCGTTTGCCGTGAATGACCTTAGAGTAGGCGGAAATTTCACCTATCGCATGGAGGCAAAAGATGGAAGTTTCGGGTTTGATTTCGGCGGAACTTTTACAGAAGTTGAACCACATAAGCTTGTGGCATATACCTTGGGAGATGGTAGAAAAGTTAGGATAGTCATAGAGCCGGTGGAAAATGGGGTAAAGATTACCGAATTTTTTGAGCCGGAGAATCAGAATCCATTGGAGATGCAACGCGGAGGCTGGTTAAGCATACTAACTAATTTTAAAACCTATGCGGAGTCGCAAGGATAAGGCAATTGGGTAGTTAAAGTAAGCTGAAAAATTCTGCCGGGATGAAGGTCTATTTTTTATAAATTTATTGTATGCGGGCCCCCTCCGCCCAACATACTAATTTGCATGCCCCAAAAACTTGCACGGGCGTTCGGGTCACGCTTTCGGCTGTAGTCCAAGCCCACTCCGCTTAATCGCTTCGTTGTCTTGGAGCTACTTGCCTCTATCGTTGCCCGAGACGGTATCTATTCGTGTGCTTGCTAATCAAACTTAGTATGGTATCTATTAGGTTTCTGCAAGGGGAACTTTTTCAAACTCAGGATAAATTTCTATTGACTTAAATCAAGGATGCTAACAAGAGAAGTGTCTTTCAGAAGCAATAAAGTGTAAAGAGTAGAATAATAGGCAATTGTATTCGAATGGCACTTTTTTCATCTTCGCTTAACACAGAAGGATTCCACTTTGAAGGATGACAAGGTTGAAAAAAAGCTCAATACTGATTTTAGATTTTAGAACAGATCCCTTACTTTTGACTAAACCAAATTCAAAATTCCACCTATGGATAATCCGCATTACCACCTTTTGTTTAACCACCTTCCCATTTTGATACCTTTTGTTGGACTTTTGGTTATGGTAGTGAATTTCAAGTTTAAATCCAATCCGGTTACCCGAATGGCCTTAGGGATTTTTATTCTTGGTGGTCTTTGCACTTTTTTAGCCCATGAATCAGGCGAAGGGGCAGAACATGCTTTAAAAACAGACTTAAGCATTAGCCATGAATTAATTGAGAAGCATGAAGAAGCTGCAAAGCCATTTACTATAGTTAATAATTTGTTGGCTCTTATTTCAATCATAGCTTTATGGGCCAATTGGAAAGAAAAGTCCTTTAGCAATATATTGACCATGTTGGCCTTGTTATTGGCCTTACTTTCTTTTTATTTTTCATACCAAACCGGACTTACCGGAGGACAAATCCGTCATCCCGAGATTAGGTTTGACAGTATTGGTATGTAGACAGATAATGCAGATTAAAAGGAAATAGCCTTAAATTTTGGTAAATTTTAATAAAATCCACCTTGTGTTTCGATACAGGAAGATGGAATATGCATTACTATTCATTTTTAGTGTTTCTTTGTTAGTAAGAAATAAATATATTTTATGAAAATAGGGCTGGCTCAAATTCAGTCGAAAGTTGGAGATATTGACCACAACATCCAATTGCATCTGAAATATTTTCAAATGGCAGATGATAATGGTGTTGATTTAGTTTGCTTTCCTGAATTGTCTCTTATGGGATATGAGCCACGAATAGCACGAGAACATGTTTCAAATACCTTATCGGAAATTTGGAATTCCTTTCAGTTATTCAGTAATAGAACAGGTATGATTGCCTGTATTGGTATGCCTTCTCCGGGTAAGGAGAAACCTAGAATTTCCATGTTTGTCATAATGCCTCATAATCCTATTAAGATTTATTCCAAGCAAAGACTACATTCCGACGAATTGCCATATTTCGAGGAAGGCGATTCTGACTTGCTTTTAGAATGGGGCAATCATAAAATTGCACCGGCCATTTGTTATGAATCTTTATTAGAGGATCACTCTAAGCAAGCTAAATTGAATGGAGCTACCATTTATTTGTCAAGTGTAGCAAAAGCAGATACCGGAATAAGCAGGGCCAAAAGCTATTTTCCTGAAATGGCGGCCCAATTAGGTTTAAATGTTGGAATGGTAAATGCCTTGGGTCCCAATTCCGGATTTCAAAGTATGGGTCAATCTACAGTTTGGAGTTTAGATGGTAGTAAATTGGGTAGTTTGGATTCCATGAATGAAGGACTGTTAATTTGGGATGTGAGAAACTCCACTGTAAGTAAATCACAATGAAACAAATAGATAACATATTGGGGATTAGAAAGCTCTTTGAATATTATAAATCATTGGGTGATAAAACCTTAAGCAGAGTTACAGATGAACAACTTTTTTGGCAACCAAATTCAGAGAGTAATAGCCTGGCAACCTTGGTTTATCATCTGCATGGAAATATGTTGTCAAGATGGACTGACTTTTTGACCTCCGATGGAGAAAAGGAATGGAGGGATCGGGTTTCAGAATTTGAGAATAATCACCATTCAAAAGAAGAGTTATTAAACAAATGGGAAGAAGGGTGGATGTGTTTGTTTTCTGCAATTTCAACCTTAAGGGAAGAAGATTTGGATAAGGTTGTATATATCCGAAACCAGGGACAAACAGTCATGGAAGCTGTTCACAGGCAATTGGCACATTACTCGTATCATGTTGGTCAGATGGTTTTTCTTGGTAAGATGTTGGTAGGAAAGGAATGGGAGAGCTTATCGATTCCCAAAGGAAATTCGAAAAATTACAATGTGGAGAAATTTTCTAAACCTTTAAATCAGGATCATTTTACCGGAGAATCTTTACCTGAAAACATCAATAAGGCAGAAAACCAATGATGCTTTAAGGAATCAATAAATACCCGGAGAAAAATTGAGAATGAAAAAAAAACTATCGACCAAATGAATAAAACTTTTTCGATGCAATCCATTATTCATCTTAGAAAATTGGTATGGGGAATTGGACTAATGGTAATTTTCCTATGCGCTTGTAGAAATAAAGGTGAACTTACCAAAGATGAGCAACTTAGCGTGAATCCTGACGATGAAACAGCGATGTTAGATAGTGCAGGTAATGAGCTTACAAACACCATGATTATGAATGATACGGCAACCTATCCAAGTTCTGTTGTTCTTACCGGATTGCCCCAACATCGATTGGTAAGTATTTATAAGAAAATGAAGGTAAAGAACTCCCGTTCCGGTTCCTTTTACTCCTCCGGTGAAACCGGATATTCCGAAGAAAATAATGAGCATTTTATGCCTGGAATTGATGTGCTATATGGCTTCAACCTGGTCAATATTGCACATTATGATTTTCTGACAGAAAAACAAAACCTATTGTTTAAGAAACCGGTCTTGATAAAATCCTTATACTATCCTTCATTTGTGCAGGATTCCATTGATAAAAAGCCTGTAAATAGGGATTATTATTTAGTTTCGGTGTATGATGAAGATACGAATAAGGATACCTTGTTAAATAAGAAGGATTTACGTCATTTCTATTGGTTTGATGCAAATGGTTCCCAGGTAACCAGGTTGCTACCGGATGACTTTTCAGTTATTCGATCAGATTATGATCCTGGAAATGATGTGATGTTTTTGTTTGCCAGAAGGGACAAGAATAAAAACGGGGAAATTGATAATAACGAGCCACTACATTTGTTTTGGATTAGCCTAAAGAAACCCGAAAAAGCAAAACAAGTTTATTAAAGCAATTAAATTGTAGAGTATGGAATCCATTGAAAGGCAAGCACTCGAACGGAAAATTAGAGTTTTTACCATTCTATTTATGGTTGGATTAGTTTTAAGCGGATTAACGGCATTTCCAATTGAATCTCAATTAGATTTTGGAGCAAACATTATTAGTTTTTTCCCGGATTTGTTTCAAGCTTGGTTTAATAAGATTTATTTGGCTGTAAAGGAAACTAACCAAAAGTATCCCTTTATGTCTTACGGAACAGATTGGTTGGCTTTTGCTCATTTAGTTATTGCGGTTGTTTTTATAGGGCCTTTAAAAGATCCTGTCCGAAATAATTGGGTATATCAATTTGGGATGATTGCCTGTGTAATGGTTTTCCCGCTTGCCTTTATCTGCGGCCCAATTCGAGGAATACCTTGGTTTTGGACATTAATTGATTGTTCGTTTGGAGTTTTCGGATTCATTCCACTTTATTTGTGCTATAAATGGACAATATTATTGGAAAAAAATCGGACCAATTAATTCTTTATTTTCGAAAAAAAAATATGCAAAAAATGATAATTGGTTCGAAAGATTCTCCGATGGTTTTGAAAACCCCTCCGTTAAGTTCTGAATACACCATGCATGTAGAAAGCAAAGATGGAAAGGAAATTTTAGTTTGTACAGTAGGGAAAACGGTACTCCATTACAATATACAGTGCTTGCAAGATTTGCATGCCATGTTGAAAAAGCATGGAGATTGGATGGAATTAGGTAGTGCAGACGAACAAAAACCTGCTAAAGAAGGTACCGTAGAAGCATGGGGTAGGTCTCCGGAAAACCCGGTTGGAGGATGGTATGGATTAAAGAAAGGCTTAAGAGGAAGGTTTGGAATGTACATTCCCCCATTAATGGAAGCTCTTGGATTAGCGGAACTAACCCACGAACCCAAAGGAAATAAAATGCGTGCAAAATAAACTTTGGTAAGTGTATAGATTTGAAGCCGTAATTCATTTAATTGGAGTAAATCCCTTTGTTTTCGTCCCTGAATTGATTTTGGAGAATTTGTTCTTGAAATCCGGCAAAAGAAAAGGCAGTATTCCAATTTCAGGTCAAATTAACGGTAAAGATTTTCAACAGACCTTGGTCAGGTTTGACGGCGAATGGCGGTTGTATATAAATACTGCTATGCTGAAGAATTCTCCTAAACGAATTGGGGAAACAGTGAAGTTGATGATTGATTTTGACCCATCAGACCGAAGCATCGCATGTCCGGAACAGTTAAAACAGGCCTTGGATCAAAATCCGGATGCCAAATTGATTTTTGAAAAATTATCCCCTTCCAGGCAAAAAGAAATTGTTAGGTATATCGCCAGATTAAAATCGGAGCAATCCATTCAAAAAAATTTGGAAAAAGCCATTGCCTTTCTCAAGGGACAAGGTAGATTCGTAGGACGAGCTAAACCTGAGTAATCTCATGATAGAAATTGAAACATCCAGACTTCTCTTGAAAGGCATTGATATTTCAACCTTTCATACACTTTTTAGAAACCATACCGATCAAGAGTTGATGGTGTTTTTTGGAGTAGAAGGCGACGGATTTGATTTTTATAAGGAAATACATGAAAAAGGAGGAGCAACCTTTCGGATTTCTCAATTCTTTTTTGTTATACAACGGAAAGAAGATGGAAGAGCAATTGGTGAATGTGGTTTTCATACCTGGAATACCTTTCACAAAAAGGCTGAACTGTATTATAAACTTCATCAGGATGCATTTAAAAACAAAGGGTATATGGGCGAAGCATTGAAGGAAATAATTGAATTTGGATTTTTGAAACTGGATTTGCATCGAATTCAAGCATTAATAGATCCCAATAACCTGCCCTCCTTTAAGTTGTTGAAGAAAAATGGGTTTGAATTGGAAGGTAGGTTGAAAGAGGATTATTGTGTGAATGGAATATTTGAAGATTCTGATTCTTATTGTTTACTCAGACCAAACTGGGAATTGAGGAATGTAAGACAAAAATAACGAAGTTTTTTGTTCTGAAAAAGTTTTCAACTCTTCTGAATTGGTATATAAACCCTTGTATTTTTGGAAGGTAATTGCATGCATAAATATGTAATTTCCTCTTATTTTTTTAATTCTTAATTTTTTTCAAATGGGCTTTCTTCTTTCTTATGGTTGGATAATACTATTGGTTTTATGTTTAGTATTATACAAATACATTCTTCGATTTATAATGGGAATGGTTATTGTTCCTGAGGATAGAATTGGTTTGGTAACCAAGAAATTTGTCTTGTTTGGCCCGAATAAAGAATTGCCCGGTGGACGAATCATTGCAACTAACGGAGAAGCAGGTTTTCAGGCCAATACATTAGCACCCGGTTTATACTTTGGTATGTGGTTTTGGCAATACGAAATAACCATGGAACAATTTACCATCATACCTGAAGGTAAAATTGGTTTGGTTTTGGCCAAAGACGGAGCGGAAATTCCAACTGGTAATATACTTGGACAGAAGGTAGAATGTGATAATTTTCAGGATGCAGGTAAATTTCTTCAAAATGGTGGACAACGAGGTCGGCAAACAACCTATATAACAGCCGGTTCTTATCGGATAAATACGATGTTGTTCCAGGTATCTATTTCAGAAATGATTCGGATTCAGGAAAGCAGGGTTGGGATTGTAACAACCTTGGACGGAATGCCGGTTGAACAAGGGCAAATTGCAGGAAAATTGGTTGATGGTCATAATAATTTTCAAGATTTTGATGCTTTTATAAAAAATGGAGGTAACAGAGGTTTGCAACCTCAGGTAATTTTGGCCGGCTCATACAATTTAAATCCTTGGGCAATTCAAATTGAAGAAACCCCAATGACCGAAATCCCTATTGGTTATGTAGGGGTGGTTATATCCTTCGTAGGTAAGGATGGGGCAGACTTAACCGGTAAGGAATTTACCCATGGTAATATAGTTGAACGCGGTAGCAAAGGTGTTTGGATGGAACCACTCGGACCCGGTAAATATCCTATCAATAAATACACTATGAAAGTGGAGTTGGTGCCAACTACGAACCTCGTTCTGAATTGGGCATCTGCACGCAGTGAAGCACATAACTTGGATAAAAATTTGTCCACTATCACTGTTCGGTCTAAAGATGGCTTCCCTTTTAATTTAGATGTTGCACAGATTATTCATGTTCCATCCATCGAAGCTCCAAAAGTTATAGCACGATTTGGTAATATGGTAAATTTGGTTTCGCAGGTATTAGAACCAACCATTGGGAATTATTTTAGAAATTCGGCACAGGATAGCGATGTCATTGCATTTTTGAGTACAAGGAAGGAAAGACAAGATTCTGCAAAAGCCCATATTAAAAAGGTTTTGGATGAATATAACGTGAATGCAGTTGATACCTTAATCGGAGACATTGTTCCTCCTGAAACCTTAATGAAAACCTTGACCGATCGTAAAATTGCCGAAGAACAAAAAATTACCTACGATACCCAAAAACGTGCTCAGGAAACAAGGCAAGGTATGGAAAAGGAAACCGCTATTGCCGATATGCAAAAGGATATTGTAAGAGCCCAGCAAAGTGTAGAAATCGCAGAACGAACAGCCAATGCTACCGTTAAAAAGGCAGAGGGAGATGCTGCAAGTGTGAAATTGGCTGTAAGTGCAGAAGCAGAATCTACTAAAATGAGAGCTCATGCCGAGGCCGAATCTACGAAATTGCGTGCAGAAGCCGAATCCCAAGCCATTAAATTAAAAGCATCTGCCGAAGCAGAAAAGATCTCTTTGACCGGTAATGCCGAAGCTTCTAAAATTTCTGCCATTGGTAAATCTAACGCTCAAGCCTATGAATTAGCCGTTAAAGCTCTGGGAGGAGATAACTTTACCAGGTATAAAATCACCGAAGAATTGTCAAAAGGTCATATCAAATTAATCCCGGATGTATTAATTGGTGGTAATAACTCCCAAGGTAATGCAATGGATGGCTTGCTTGGCCTGAAGCTGATGGAAATGATGGACCCTAATAAAAAAGTGGAAGGCTCTCCTAAAACGACCACCGATCCAACCGGTAGTCCGGATTTAAATCAATAAGGAATGCTCCCAAACTATGAAATAACAGTAGATTCCAATTGTGTAATTGAATCTATCCACGAATTTAACTTCTCCGTCAATAGATTGTATACGGCTTTTTCAAATGCTGAATATCTTCAACAATGGTGGGGACCTCATGGTTTTACCAATACCTTTTATATTTTCGACTTTAAACCCATGGGAAATTGGAGTTTCGTCATGCATGGACCTAACGGAGCAAACTACCAAAATGATTGTCAATTCCTGGTAATTAAACCCAATGAGAAATTGGTATGGAATCACCATTCCAACCCCAAATTTCAAATGAATGTGCAGTTTGTCCCGTTGGAAGAACAAAAGTCGAAATTAATCTTCGGCATGAGGTTTCTTTCTTCGGAACAATGTCAGGCTCTTAAAGCGTTTATTCTTGAGAAAAATGAAGAGAATTTTCAAAGGTTAACCCCAATTCTATTTAAAATTCCAGGATAATAGCTGCTCGTTTTTTAAGTATGCAAATCCCTGTTTTTTTGTCTTCACAGCATTGCATTTCCAATAGAATGGATGCTTTTATTGAATAGTTGCTGTGCCCGATTCCTATTCTCATTTTTTTTTCGGAAGGAGTACCTCGAATTAATTTCATTTTACCTTTGAAAAGCATGCGAAATTTAAAAAAGGCCAGGTTTCTAATTTGCATTGTATTCATATTCAGTTGGATACGGCCTTGTTTCGCACAAGTTGATGTGCCTGGACTTGCTATTTCCAAAGTTACTGAGAACCTGTATGTTTTTACAAGCTATCGTTTAATTGGCGATAGCCCTTTTCCTGCTAACGGACTTTACATGGTTGCCAAAGATGGTGTATATATGATTGATACTCCCTGGGATACTACCCAATTTCAACCTTTACTCGATTCCATTGAAGCAAAACACCACCTCGCAGTTAAAGCCATTGTTTCCACTCATTCCCATGATGATCGTACCGCCGGACTTACCTATTATCGAAAAAAAGGAATCGCTACCTATACCAGTAAATTAACCGATAAACTCTGTATTAAAAATAAGGAATCAAGAGCCGAGTTCCATTTTGATCAGGATACCACATTTATTTGGGGAGGAGTCAAGGTTTTGGTCCATTATCCAGGACCCGGACATAGCCCTGATAACCTGGTAATTTGGTTCGAAGATCAGGCTCTGCTATTTGGCGGTTGCCTCGTTAAAAGTGTAGAAGCTACAAACCTTGGAAACCTAGAAGATGCGGATGTGAAAAAATGGGAAAGAACCTTGCTTCACCTCATGGATCGTTTTAAACAAGCAAAGTGGGTTATTCCCGGACATCAGGATTGGTCTGGAAAAGTCGCTATAAAACATAGCTTAAATTTGGTGAATGGTTATCTGCACTCCAATCCTAAGAAGTAATTGGCGGTTTTTATTGGAGGTTCAGTAAGGAAGATTTTTGAAAATTTATACTTCCCCAAACGAATGCTCCCAAAAATAAGCTTAAGCTCAAATGAAATTAGTTGAAAGGAACGAATTTTACCGGAAAAAGGTATTCTATTAAGGCCTCCCCATTTTTTTCTTCCAATATTCCATTTTCATTCCTAGCCCATTAATTGGGGTGGAGGTATTTTCAATGTTTCGTTCACATGCCTGTATTTTGGCATTTCACTCTCTTTTACCCAAAAAAAAGTTTGATATTTCAACCTGATTTAGAACTTCGCAGATTCCATGTTTAATTTTTCCATTTTTCCAACCCAAACCTATCGTTTGAATCTATCCCATTCATCCGAGAAGGTACTCCAGATACTTCGAAAGCATACTACTGAACTTGGTTCCGATAACCAGCAAAATTTCCTTTTTGAAGGTGAAATAGGTGTCAATTCGTTTAAAATCAGTTTGTTAGATAAAAGTTCTGCCTTGCTTAAACAGCCTTTCCCTACAATTTATGGAAAACTTGTTGCTGATCATGACAAAGGTTCTACCTGGGAAATTGGTTTTTATGCCAATCGACTTTATGCATTTGTTTTGCTACTTATTTTAATTAATAATTTCTACCTAGCTGCCAAGAAAGGTTACTCCTGGGGATATTATGGAGGTATGGCAATTTTCTTCTTCGTTTTCTATTCAACCATGTTTTTAGTAAATAGAAATCATTCCCGAAACTCCAGAATGCAACTGGAAGAACTCTTGAGTGAAGGCATTGCTGAATTTAAATCATTTGATAACTAATTCAAATAATATGAATTTTGAAGAATTGAAAACGGTAGTTTATTCCTTGCCAAATGTGGTAGAAAAGCCTCACTTTGACCGTGTTTCTTTTTCCTCTGCCAAACGAATATTTGCCACCTACCATCAACCGTCCAATTCGGCCAACCTGAAACTGTCTGATGTGGATCAAGATGTTTATTCAGTTATTTGCAAAGGGATGGTTTATCCTGTTCCTAACAAATGGGGAATACAAGGTTGGACTACCTTCGAATTAACAAACATACCTGAAGATATTTTTTTGGAAGCATTGAACCAAGCCTATCAGGATTCCTTAATTTAGACCTATCAAAACTAAGATTCCATACAAATTAACTTTTATTTTTTATTTCCGCTTATGGCAATTACTCGTGATATAAATACCTATTTTGAAAGTGGTTGTGGTCGGTGCGAATTGGCCGGAACTCCTGAATGTAAAGTGCATACCTGGCAACACGAACTCAGGCTTTTCAGAAAGTTACTTTTGGATTGTGGTCTCACCGAAGAGGTTAAATGGGGCTCGCCAACCTACACCTACAAGGGAACTATTCTTTTTATGCTGGGTGCCTTTAAATCCAATTGTGTCCTCAGTTTTATCAAAGGTGTTTTGTTAAAGGATGAAGCTAAGATCCTTCAAAGCCCTGGTGAAAATTCACAATCTGCCAGGGTTTTTAGAGTTGCTAAAGTGGCTTCTATACAGGAAAATTATGATGTGTTGAAGGCTTATATTTTTGAAGCTATGCAAGCCGAAGATGCCGGATTGAAAGTTGAATTTAAGAAAGCAGAAGAGCATGAAAAACCGGAAGAATTACTAGCCTGTTTTGATAAAATTCCTGGATTAAAAGCTGCCTTTGAAGCTTTAACTAAGGGTCGTCAAAGGGCTTATCTGCTGCATTTTACCGGTTCAAAAAATTCGTCTACCCGCATGTCCAGAATTGAAAAATATGTTCCCAAAATCCTAAGTGGCAAGGGAATGATGGATTAGCTTTTTCTCCAATTTTTAACTCCTGCCTTTTTCCTTGGGCCATTTTTTGTTCATTTTTTAAATTATAAGGGGGGCCCATTCGCATACGATTTTTTTCCTTTTCTTTCATTGGTAAGGCTCATGGCCGGGCTTTCGGCTGTAGTCAGCGTTACCCTCCGCCAAAAGGCTGCGGGTAACGCTGAGCTACTTGCCTCTATCCCTGCCCCGACCAAACCCAACCAGTGTGCAAGGAACTAGTTGGTGCTGAACCAGCGTTGTTGCTTCCGGTAGTATCCAACTAAACTTAGGGTCTGCAAAAAAAAACTAAAACCAATGATTAGCCGGAAAATAAATAGTCTTTTGCTCTATTGGATTGCATGGTGTAATCTTAACTTGCCTGGAATTCCATGTTTCCCTTTTGCACTGGATCAATAGCTACAGAAATAGGTTGGAAGAAAACTTTCAGGTTGAGGTTGCGCCTCGGGCAACGATAGAGGCAAGTAGCTCCAAGCCAACGCAGCGTTTAGCGGAGTGGGCTTGGACTACAGCCGAAAGCGTGACCCGAACGCCCATGCACATTTTGGGGATTTTGCAAAAAGTAAAGTAGGGCGGAGGGGGCCCGCAAAATAGGAATTTTAAAAAATAGGCAATTCGTCTTGTTTGACCTTTTTAGCCGACCCTGAAATCCCCAATACACGGGTAGATTGCTGTGTTTTTGCAAATTCTAACTAGTAAAAGTCACCTGCTGATAAGTTCCGGTTGCTGAGGTAAATATGGAGCGAAATTGTTCTAGTTTTGCAGGAGATGAAATTTCTGAAATGCTTGTTTTTATTGATGTTTCTAAACGGAATAGGTGTAAAAATTTGCCATTCTCAAACTACCTTGGAGTTGAGTGATACAACCAATAAATGGTACGAATTTGGTTTGTACTATGGGGCAGATTATTACCAGCGTTCGCATTTGGTTAATTATTTTGAAGGGGATACCAATTTGTATAACATGGATTTCAGGAAGTTATACAGCAAAAACAAGGACACTGTTTTTTATCCAAGCACTATTGTTCCAATCGAAAATACCATATACAGAGGGTGTTTCAGGCAAGAGGGACAAAAGGTTTACTTCATTTTACCAAACCAGGAAGTTCCACGTTTGTATTGTGATTTTGATATGCAGGAAGGCGATACGTTAAAGTATTATTACAATCCGTTGGGTGCCAAAGTGCTTGAGATTAATTCTGTTATGTTTGGGGCTCATGTACTTAGGGAATATCGCTTAGATAACGAATTTGTTTTTTTTGAAGGAATTGGTAATGGCTTGGGACTATTTCGTGATTTCAGTGCCGGATTTGAAGGTGGGCAGTATTTAGTATGTTTTGAAAACCAGGGATTAGACCAGGATGTTTATCAATTGTTTGGAGATGTGCCAACTTGTATTACTGATCAGGTTTTATCTGTTCAGGAGATCAAGCCGGAGCATGAAAAGAAGAATTTGTATCCCAACCCGGTTCGCGACAATTTATATTTTAATAAGCCGGTTTTAGGAAATCAGCTTCGTTGTTTGGTCTATACCGGCATGGGAATGCCTGTAAAAGTGGAGGCCTCCTGGCTTCATACCAACCACCTCGAAGTAAGCGATTTGCCTTCGGGAATTTATTTTATACAGGTTTGGAGCGGCAAAAGCATATTGCTTTGGGAACGATTTGTGAAGGAGTAGGCAAATTTTTATTCCAGGTATTAATTCAGGAACTTTATGGTTGGTTATAAACTATTGCTCCTATTCCTCCTATTGCATTTTATTGTTCTAGTCGGGTAGGATACATACTAATCCATTTGGGTATTGTGGAACTATAAGAAAGGCATTTACTGGAAAAAGCCGGGAATGGGAAAATAAGGTTAGGATAATAGGGAATAATACCCCCAACTTTATGAATATAGTAGTGAAAAAATCGAAAAAATTTTAAGAAATCAATAGTTTTGAATAATTGATTTAATATGCTAAAATTGTCTATTGGTATAAATAAAATGCTAGTTTATAGATAACGCATTGAAAAAAGTATAGATAAAAATCAAAAAAAAATATTCATAATATATTGTAAATCAATATAATAAAAATATAATAAGGTCAAAAGTGTCAAAAAAAACCAAAAAATAATAATGAAAATTCAAGGTAAAATTAATATTTAAATATTTGATAAAGAATATTTTATGGAAAAATTAAAATAAAATCATGTCGGAAAAATTAAAAAAGTTTATGGAATGGAAATTTTTCATTTTTTGAATTTTTGCTTCATCAAATTTTTTAACTACTAACCTTTAAAATTTTTAACAAATGCTAAAAAACAATTACGGTGGTTTGGAAGGTTTATCGTCTTTCTCTACCAAGAAGTCATGGAGTAATTCAAATGTTACCTTAGACAGTCAGAAGTTTCGATTTGTAGATCAGGAGTTCCCTACCTATTATGATCGGAGGACTTATTCGGACAATTTCGGAGCGGAGGTGTTTCCAATTCGGATCGTTCATGAGCCTGAAGAAATCCTTGGTTATTATCCGAGTAACAACGAATCGAGTGGGGATATAATCGGGGGATTGGAGTTTATTCCTTCCAGGGCCATTTATTGCCTGTACCTGCCACACACCTGGGGTGGACGCACTTTGCCTCCTGCACCTAGGAGTTAAGACAGACTTTTTATTATTTATTAATTCTTTTTTTATGAAAAATATACACTATTTAATTTCGATGGCCATGGTATTATTGGGCTATCAAGGTATTTCTCAAAATGGTTTTCAATTAATTACAACAAAGGCTCAATTGGCCGGAGGCTATGATGTATCATGCAACAATGCTATGGATGGGAAAATTTTTGTAGCAGCATTCGGAGCCAATCAATTGGATTTGGAATTGTATAAGGAAGGAGTATTGGTTAGTAGTTATTCCAATGTTGATTTGCCATTTGGCTTTAATAATTTGGGGGCAGGGAGGTATTTGATCAAAGGTAGGAACCAAGGATTTGAGGCTTTTTCAGATACTATTCAGCTTTTTCAACCTGCTCCTATTTTGATAACAAGTAATTTAATCAGGGCTGCAGGCTGTTATCCGGGAAATGATGGAACAGTTGAAGTAAATATGCAAGGTGGGGTAGGTCCATATCAATTGGTATGGGAAGGACTTCCTGTTATTGGCAATCGATTAGAAGGCCTGGGCCAAGGCAATTATACGGTTCAGGTAGTAGATGGGAATCAATGTTCGTTTTCCACCGAAATCAATATACCGTTAGCCTTGGCGCCACAAGTAAATCCGGTAGTTGTTCCACTAAATTCTCATGGCTTCCATTTGAATTGCGCCAATGATAAAAATGCCTGGATTCATTTAAATATATTAAACCCTACAGGATCAGAGCGGGTTTTTTGGGAAGTTGACCAAGTGGAACGAAGTTTCCAGGAGAATTCTATTTTCGGCTTAGATTCCATTGAATCAGTACAAACCAATTATTTTGCAGGAGTTGATTCATTGACTAATCTTGGACCTGGTACTTACAGATATAAAGTTTATAATGATGCAGGATGTCAAACAACTGGAAATCTAGTTTTATTGGCGCCCTGGCCTTTTTATGAAAGAAGAAATTTGGAATGCAATCCAAACTATACGCCATCGTGTAATTGTGCTCCTTTAAATTTTCAATACCTAAATGCAATTGGAGGGATTGAGCCTTATTCATTGGTAGGAATCTCAGGTGGATTATACGATGTGCATGGACTTGAAATGGGACAAACCTACCAGTTTAAAATGCAAGATGCATATGGTTGCTCCGGACAAGGTGAGGTGCATTTGGCAGTGAATGATGGATTAATTAGTGAATTGTGTCCTATTGTTCAGATGCAGCTTTCGGAATTGAGAATTGGAGGTGTTCGAACCAGTTTATATGCAGGATATCATATTTCTAAAGAAAACGCAAACGATGGAGAAATTAATTTTTCTGCCATAGGAGGGAGCGGAAATTATGAATACAAAGCAAGGAAAATACAAGATCAGACAGAATTGGTACAAAATCATGGAAATTTTTCAGGTTTAAGCAATGGAAAATACTTTCTTTCAGTAGAGGACCTCCAAACCGGACAAAGAGATACAACCAGCATAGAGTTAAAGCAACCCGGCGAGCTTGCAGTAACAATAAATCCGCAGTTCTATCAATCTTGTGAAACACCCCAAGGTTTTTTAACTGCTTATGTTACCGGTGGCACACCTGGATACAAATTGGAGTGGCATTACCAGGGAAATGCAGGTGAAACAACAGATTTATATGGAGATATAGTTAAAATGGAAGGGTTGGGTTCTTATCATTTAGTGGTGGTAGATGCGAATGGAGATCGAGTTGAACAAGATTATTCCTTAACTCAATGGGCACCATTGTCGGTAACTGCAAATGCAATAACTCTGTCAAATGAATATCATACTCGTTGTGATCAACAAGATGGTAAAATTTCAGTTGAAATGTCCGGTGGATTTCCTCCATTTATTGTTCAAATGAAAAATTTAAAAGTGGAATCCGGTGATTTTGAATTTCAACCTGTGGTAACGAATGAACATCAGGCAATAATTGAAAATTTAGGCAGAGGTTATTATGAATTGACCATTATTGATTCTATGGGATGTAAGCAAGTGGTTTATACCGAAATTAAATCACCTGAAAGTGCAAATTTTGCTGTAACGGTAGATACCTATCCCAATGGTTATCATTTTAGTTGTGAGACTTGTGGTGATGCAAATGCCACAGCAACTAGTTTAAATGGGACAAGCAATCAATATAGTTGGTACCAAGATGTAAATCATGTAATGTCTCAATTGCCTCAATTGGAAGGAGCCAGTAGTCGGCAGGTTGTAGCTTTACCTGCCTCATTTGATTTTAGTCAATTGACTAGTCTTGGAGATGGAAATTCAATGCAATTAAATACACCTGATATGAACTATTTGGTGGTTGCCAGAAATGAGTTTGGATGTCTTTCTGCAGTTGGGATTCAGTTAGAAAAGCCAAGAACAAGAGATGGTTGGGGATTTAATGGAAACCAATTATTGGGGCAAGATGCGTTTTTAGGCACGACTGATAGTTTGCCATTGGTATTAAAATCTAATCAATTGGAAGGGCTAAGAATAACCACTCAAGGCAAAGTGGAGGTTCCGGTTTCATTAAAATCTGCCAAAATTTTTAGTCCTGAAATTGGTACACAGGAATTTGCTGATTTTCAAATTAAAACAAATGGAGAAAATGCCATTCTAGTAAAAGCCAACGGAAATGTAGGTATTGGAACTCAAATGCCACAAGCTAAATTAGAGGTGATGGGTAATTCTGTATTTAATGGTAATACCAATTTTTTAGGAAGCCTGGTTGCTCCAAATTTGCCTGTTTCTTCAGGTAATTCGGTTTCAGATTTGTCCCTTTTAAGTATTAATTCTCAAGGTCAGATAAGCAAACAGCCTTGGACTTCTAATCAGGATGGTTGTGCAACGGTTACAACTACCGGAACTACAATTTCTGCACAATATAGCGTAATACCACAATGGGAGGATGAAATCAATAAAATTTATACACTTTGTGGTAATGTAGGTATAGGTTTGGATAATCCTAACAGTAAATTACATGTAGCAGGAAATGGATTGTTTGATGGAGACCTGACTACTTATGATATTCATGGCAGAAGAGCTTATTTGCAAAGTTGCTTTATTCAGGAAAACATGGCTCAGAATGTTCCCTTTTTAACCTTGGAATCCAACAATTCCGCCTTAAGGTTTATTCCTAATTTGTCAGGAGGTGGTTATAATAATGTATCTCATGCCAATGATTTCGGAATAATTTGGTCGAGTGGCAATGCAAATACCCAAGGAAAAGGATTGGTAATTGCACCTGCATCAACGAGTGCAATAGGATTGAGAATCGATGCCAGCGGGAAAGTTTCAATCAATTCAACTACCCAAGTTCCGTATGGATTTTCTTTAGGTGTTGGAGGGGCCATTATTTGTGAAGAATTGGATGTTAGGTTGCAAGGGGCTTGGGGTGATTATGTTTTTGACAAGAACTATAAAAGGTTAGGCTTAGAGGAATTAAAAAAATACTTGAATGAGAACAAGCATTTACCGGGTTATCCTAGTGCTCAGGAAGTGGAGGATAAAGGCCATTTTTCATTAGGTCAAAATATTCAAAACCTAACTGTAAAAACGGAAGAACTATTCTTGTATCTTTTGGACCTCAATGAGCGACTCCTAGAAGTTGAAAAAGAGAATAAATCATTAAAAAATCAATTATTACAAACCATTAAAAATTAAGCCATGAGAAAAATTTTTGTAAGCCTATCCTTTGTTTTCTGGATCTTTTTTTCAAACGCACAAACTGTCCGAGTTGATTCTATTCAGGCAAAGGCAAATTGTAGGTATTTTCTAATGGAAACACCCAATCAAATTCAAACAGTATTGGAATTTCAAATTCCAAACTATGAAAAAGGAGAACAACCTGTAATTTATGATTTAAAGTCCAAAAAAGCACTTCGTATCGGAAAGGATGAAAACTTGATTGGAGGAGCAGGTAGCAGAATTGTAACAACAACGTTACCGGATGCGAAAGTAGGGAAATCTAAATTAACCATTTATTCTTATCAAAAGGATGAGGTTGTAGTTGAGAAAGTTATTGAAAGGGAGGATTATTTATTCGCCCAGGAAGTAAATGATCGCTACATGGTTATTTCAAATACCATGGACGCCAATACAACCAAGCTCGAACTTTATGAGTTTGCAAATGGAAAATCTTACCCTATTGAATTGCCTGCCAAGGAGTATGGATTAATTAAAATCTCATTTAATTTGGAAGAAGGAGTTGTTGCTTTTGGCGGTGTCAGAAAGGGTGAAGAAAAGGTAGGTGATGTTTGGGTTTGCGATTTAAATGGTAAACGACAATTTTCTACTAAAGTAAGTGGTGGAATGTCCGTAATAAATTACCTAAGCTGTATTTCCAGAGACAAAGTATTAGTAAGTAATTTTGGTGAGAACCTCCTTTTGGATTCAAAGGGAGGTTCTATCAATGTTTCTGACAATGGTCGGAAATTCTTTGTTGATTTAAAACTTTCTGCCAACACCTACTTTGGCCATTATTCCGAGAAAGAAGTTGGGGTTTTTAATTGGGAGACTAAGCAATACAGCAGTGTGCCCAATGAGGCCAATTTCTCCTTTGGTTCGGTGCACGTAGCCGGACTAACACGAGGTGATTATAAAGCCAATGTATTGGATTTGGGTAATAATTTATTTTATAAAAACGGCGAATATTATAACCTAAATTTAGGTGGAAATGTGTCCTATTTTAATTCTGTTTTCTCTCAAAAATATAATTTATTAATTTCAAAATTTCACAATTATGTCTACATTCTTAAACCAATTAAGTCTTAAATTTTTTATAGTTATATTAACACTTCATTTTTCAGCTTTATCACAAAATTTGAATTGGCCTTTGGATCCTGTTACGAGTCAGCACCGGATAGTTGGCACCACAGGTGAATACAGGCAATTCCAGCGTTTTCATCAAGGGGTAGATATACATGATGCAGGATTACAACAAGTGAAAGCTATCCTTTCAGGAATTGTCACCTCGGTTCATGATGCCGGTTCAAATTCCTTTGTTAAAATTACCTCAAATGGCGGTATAACGATAACATACATTCATATTCAAAGATTGCCTGGAATTGAATTGAATTCATTGGTAACTACAGGCCAGGAAATTGGAACAATGTATAATTGGAGTTCCCCGCATGTTCATTTAGAATCGGAACAATTTAACTTTCTGGATCAGCATTTAACTCCCTTTCAAAATTATACCAATACCTTACCTGTAGTTTCCGGACCAACTCCTCCTGCTTATGCTAACAAATTCTTTTTTAAGGATGGGCTTAGGCATTCCAATACTACCTCTGCATTTCCTTTAATACCAGGTTCTAATCAACAGTATATTTTTGGGAAAGCCGATATTGTTGCCAATATTGAACATTGTCACATCCTTGCCAATGGTGGTTATGAACAGGGCAGCTGTGCTCCTTACATTATTAATTGGGAAATCAGTGATGCAGAAGGTCATTCTTCCGGTGAAATTGAAAATTACAGGTTTAGTTATGTGCCGGATGATGCAGATGCTGATGAATGTTTTCTTTATGGATCCACCATGGACAATCCCAACTACATCTTAACTGCCAGACCCAATCATGCCAGTTCCTCTTATCCGGATCTCCCTGTTGAACGGTATTTTAATTCTAAAGAAAAACTAGGTTTTATTGAAAACACATGGAATACCAATAGTGCCATTTCAGATGCATCAACCTCTGCTCAAACCAAATATCCGGATGGACTTTATAATTTGTTGATTCAGGCAAAAGTTGCTGATCAGGATGGAATTCTCGAGGATCAAATCGGAAGCAGAAATGTTTCTTTTCGCATTGATAATTATCGCCCCTACATTTCCAATGTCCAGGTAAAAGAGATTAGTCAAACCGGGAATGAAGAAACCCTTCTTTATGATGGTACTTGGGAATACACCAACTCAACTCTGCATTTGGATCCCTTTCAACTTGGAAATAATCAAACGGCCGGGATGAACAACGTTCGGCTCAAAGAAATGTACCATAATGGTAAGGATATTGAAATAGTAGTTCATTTTAGTGAAGCCATACCAAATATTCCGGGAAACCCAAGAGTAAGATTAAGATGTGGAGCAACCTATTCCACATTAACATCGGCTAATTCAACCTATTATGCATCTTCTGATTTAAAATACTATACTTACCATGTTCCAAGTTCAACCTTATCCGCTTTGTTTCAATCACCGGATGAGAATGTATTTATCGAAGTGGAGGCCAAGGATTATACCGGTGCTGATTTATTAGGGTTTAATCCAAATCAGACTGCAACGAATTACATTTCAGGAAACAATGAGTTTTCGTATTTGCAAATACCTTATCGAAATTGGAATGGAGGGCAAGTTGAATGGTCACAGAATCAATTATTTTCAAGTTCAACCATTGACAAATCTCACCTTTTTAAACGGGTAAATCCTTGCAGTGGAGGAACACCAACACTCGGAGGTTCATCCGCATGTCCTTTGGCAGATTTTTCTGCAAGCGTAGTTAGTATTACAGCAGGGGAATCTGTTACCTTTCATAACCTCAGTGAGAACTTAAATAATGGATATACCTGGGATTTTGGTGATGGAAATACAGGTACAACAATTACTGTAAATCAAAGTATTTCACATACCTATAATGTTGCAGGAACTTTTACTGTTAGGCTAAATGGAGTAGGAGTGGGGGTTAATGGTCAAGAAACTTATATAAGGCAAAGGTTGAATTATATTGAAGTTTTGGAACCTGAAAGTGTATCTAATCCCGGTGGAAATGGAGGTACCAATGGCGTATTGTATTGTGATTTTAATTTCTATCCAAGCAATCCTTTAGTATTAGAAAATGTTGATTTTGAATTTCTGGGAAGCGGTGGTGTTCCTCCATACCAATATTTTTGGTCATTTCAAGATGGTAACCCTGCCAATTCCAGTTCAGAAAATCCATCAACTGCCTTTATTTCTTCTGGTTCTGTAAAGACTATTACCTTAATCATTACAGATTTTACCGGGCAAACAGCTTCACATACCGAATATATTCCGGTAGGATCCAATGAACCGGTATTGGCATTTACCAATGGTCCGGGTCAATCCTGTATGACGCTTGTTCCCGGTTCCACGAACCAGTTTTCTACCGGACAAATGGTTTCTTTTGTGCCTGCTCCTATTAATAATTCACAAGGACTGGTAATATACCATTGGGATTTTGGAGATGGAAGTTTTTCTCAGGAGTTTAGCCCTGCACATGTTTATTCAAATCCGGGAAATTATTTGGCAAGCTTGACTATTACTGCCTTTAATGGGCAAACCCTTTCCTGTAACCAAGCACTTTCCGTTACAAATCCTTATCAAATTTCTAATTTAACAGTTCAAAGCACTAACGGAACAAGTCGTCAGTTGGTTGGTAATACGGCAGAAGCATTCAATTTACAGGCTAGTTTTGATGGTGCCGGTGTTAGTCAGCCTAATATTTACTATTGGAATTTTCATTTTATTGGTTTCCAAAGTACAATTCAACAGGCTGATATTTCTGTACAAACAACCTCTCCTACCCTTAGCCAATATCCCGGAATGATGCCGCCCAATTTGGTTCCAGGGAATTGGTTTGTTACGGTAACTGCCTGTAATTCTCAAGGTTGTATTAGCTCAGAGGCATTGCATTTGATAGTAAACATGGATCAACAAATTACGGAATCTAGTCCCTTGGAATTTGGTAACCTTAATTTTCAGGAGCAATGTTATTCCACTGAATCGGATGCAAATCATCGAATTGGTCTTGATTTAACGATAGGTGTATTGGAATCAAGCTATCCCAATGCCTTGAATCATCAGTGCATGTGTCAAGATCCAAGCATTCCAATAAGTTTAGCACCTTATGGGCCCTATATAACCTTTGCACCTTTACAAGCCAATGCGGATTATTATTTTGACAATACAATTGGTCCTAATAGTTTAAACAATTGGATGGAATATGCGAATTGCAATTGTACAAGTGGTAGAGGGTTTGCATGTGTTGTTTTAGACAATTTTTCAACTACGGTTTTTCCAAAACATATTGAAGGTAAAATATCTGCTGCAGCATGTGAGGTTGGTACTATGGTTGGTGATCCTGCAACCTTAGTTACTCGGACATTTGAGTTTGATATGTACAAATGTTTGAAAGCCTCTGATATTTCCATGCCGGCTTCTGTTGATTTATGCCCTGGCACTACTTATCAATTAAATGCAATAAATAATAATAAAGCCAGACCACCTTTTACTTACCAATGGACTTCAACTGATCCGGGTGCCATGGACTATATTTCTGATCCTACTATCTTAAATCCTCAATTTACTTTTCCTTCTGGATTAGATGCCGACATCACTTATAAATTGCAAATTCATTCGGGTGAAATGACTTGGAATTTTAACCAATATGATCCTTACAAGTTGATTACGTTTCATTTGCATCCAATTGCAGTTGAATTGCCGGTAACCACCTATCATGTGTGTCTTGGAAATACCATTGATTTACATGCTTCTAGTACCGGAGGGGATGGAATGAATAACCAATATATTTGGATGAGGAACATTAATATTTCACCTACTACACTGCCAAATTTTGTTCCTTCGCCTAACCTAACTAATGCCAATACGGCCGATCCAACATTTGAAGGTCCTTCAAATGGAAGTTATGATTTATATGTATTTGTAAATTCCTTGCATGGACAATGCATGGGTTATGGTATGGTTACTATTATTGTAGATGATCAGGTAGAACCAGTTTCAGCCGGAGAGGATATTATTTCATGTTCAGGCAAGGAATTGCATCTTGATGGAGAAATGCTATCGACCGCCAGCAGTGCGATGTTTCAATATCGCTGGTATAAATCAGGGGTTGAAGAAGGAGATTTTCAGCTTTGTAATCTTATTCAACCAACTGGTATTTCAATGTTTTCTCCAACATCAGTGGCTCCTTACCAAACCACTGAATATACTTTGGAAGTTTTACAACCCAATGGTTGTTCCTCCACAGACGAGTTGGTAATCTTCATTGATGAAACTTTAAATCCGATTGTTACCTATCCTGAAGATCAATTTTTATGTCATGGTGTTGGTGATTTGGAATTAAGCCTGCAAGTTCAAGGTGGAATAGCTCCTTATTGGATTGATTGGTGGAAGGAATTAGGAAGTACAGGTTATATTCAGCTTGCTAATGACCAACCTTCTATTTTATTAGGTTACAATACTATTTTCCAATCAATATCACCTCAAGATCATGTAGTGAATATTGTGACAGATGTTGTAGATGCCAATGGATGTCATACGAAAAACTTTGACCATCCAATTCGGGTGGAAGCTAATTCGCAAATTAAGGTAATACCTTCAGGTGATCAACAATATGTTTTCTACAGGGACGGTAATCCTCTTCCTCCTTTTGAAAATATTCTGCAAATTGAAGGTGGAGTTCCTGACTATTCTTACACCTGGACAAAAAATGGGGACGTTGTGTCAACGGCTTTTTCTTTCCAACCGGATGTGGTTCATGCTGGAGAATATATCTTGGACGTTTTTGATTCGAAAGGGTGCCACCAAAGCACCAGTAATTCCGTAGAGATAAATTTCTTTGATAAGAACCCCAATCCGGTTTTAGACCTCCCTATTGAAGTTTGTGAAGGACATCGGTTTTCAATTTTTTTAAAGCCTTACCTGGAGGATCCTTTTAATCCATATTTGAGTGGTTGGGGTCTGGCAATTTTTGTAAATCATCCGGATTTTGTGCCGCCAATGGATATTATAGGAATTCCCATTATTCCTGCCACTGGAGGTGAAATTGAATTTTTCCCTGAACAAGCCGGTGACTATAATTTACACTTTCAATTTGGATTTAGAGATTTGGACTGGATTCCTCCACAACCAATTTATGTTGGCCCCAATTCTATTTATGATTTTACCATTCCTGTTCATGTGGTTCCAGCAGTTGGTGTTGTTGAACCTAACGTGAGCCAATGTTCGGACATAAATACTCAGAATGAATTAGAAAATACGTATTGGGCCCAGCAAATCTTAGCTTGTCCTTCAGGTCCAGTCTCTGTGGAACCATGGGCCGTTGGAAGGTATTATGCCGGTCAAAGCATTAAGTTGTTACCAGGATTTAAGTCAAATTTCCAATCGGATTTTATAGCCAAAATCCAATGTGTTGAAACAATTGTCGAACGCTTGGATGAAACTAACCCTAGTTCCAATCAACCTGCTGTGGATACCTTGGTGAACCATCGATTTGATTCCTTCAATTATTTCCCCAATCCTTCTACCGGCAAACTCAATTTCGAACTGAATTTGTCTACAGATCAAAGGTATTTCATTGATTTACTCGATTTAACTGGTCGAAATGTGAAAAAAATAACTGCCGGGATTGGAAGTTCGGGAAAAGGGACGGTCGACCTTTCTGATTTAAGTCCGGGAACTTATTACATTAAATTAACCTGTGATTTATCATCCTTGGATCAGCGGACTTATAAACTAATTAAGCTTAACTAAACAAAAATGAAAAACTATAGCCTCTTTTCTCTGCTAATTTCAATAGCATTTTTATTTAACTCTTGCAAAAAGGACCTTAGTGAAAACGATTTATTAGCAAGACATGGAATTGCAAACAATAGCACTTATTCGTGGTTTCCGGATACGATTACCGGTTTTGGAATGAATTCGGATGGAAAATGGGCTATGGTTTTTAATAGAAAAAAATGTTATTTCGGTAGATTGGAAAACTTGATGTTGGTACCGGAAGATTCATTGGTTTTTAATATGCTTTTTTTGAATGATGAGTATATGGATTGGAATGAGTTTATTTATACTGAAAATAATCGATTAATAGGGAATTGGAGGTCATCCAGTTTAATCAACATTACGGAGGATACGGCACAACTTAATTTCTTTGTTGATTCTATCAGGAATTTGACTTTTTTCAATGATTCCATTTGGTTTTCAGGAGGAAATTTGAATATGAATTTTGTTTATCAGTACTATGAAACTAATTCAAATCTTGTATTAACGAGTTTTAGAGATTCTATTAGTGATTTTTCACTGATAATAAAGTCATTTGACATAGATCAGAATAATAATTTTTGGTTTTTAAGCCAATATCATAATCGCTTATATCACTATTTATATGGTGATACCAATCGAGTATTGGTTCCGGTTTATTCTGATACCAAGGGGTATAATAGTTTGGATGGTTTCTTGAATCCTTGGACTAGAGCTTGCATTCAGGTGGATGAGAGCCAACAAGTTTGGATTCTGTTCCAAAGTAAAATTTGCCTTTATGATTCAAAACTAAATTCGTTTAATTATTCATTTCACCTTCCTTATTACGATCCCGCTCAACATTCATTTTATAATTTATTCTGGGATAAGGTTAACAAACGCATGTGGTTAATTGGTGACAATAATTCAATTTCTTATTTCGAGAATAATAAGTTCTACACTTTGCCGGTACAAACCCTGGTTGGAAGTTCAGATTTAAAAGAAGGTTATTTTAAATCAATGGCTGTTACGAAGGATGGGACTTGTGTTTTTTGGGGTAGGCACCAACTATTTGTCTATAAGCCAAATTAATGACATCTCTTGTTGATAGATGGGATTCTCTTTCATTTAGGAAGAGGTCCCATTTTTTTTTTGATTATTGGTCGGGCCCCCTCCGCCATCCGACTGGTATGCCAAAAATCTACTTTTTGTTGTTGGCGTTCGGGTCGCGCTATCGGCTGTAGTCCTCGCCGCACTTGGCTAGCGCCGCGTGCGACTGTGGGCTACTTGCCTCTATCGTTGCCCGTGGTGCAAGCCCCAACTAGTTGGCTTTTTATTGAATTGGTCAAGTAAAAATGTTATTTCTGTGTATCTTTTCTTAAGGTCGAAGGAGAGCTGTTTGGGGTTGCACGGACCCTCGGGTAGGGATAGAAGCGGAAAGCCCACAACCCGAACACTTTCGGGTGAGGACTTGTAGCGGATAGCCCGACCTGAGCCTTGTTTCTGTATTTATTTTGCACAAATACTTGTGGCGAAGGGACCCGCCCAATAAAATTTAAAAAAGTTCGCCTCCGGAATAATTTTCCAAATATTATACTTGGGTAGTTTGGTTACCTCATTTTAATCGTTATTAAATCCTGTTAAGATAGATTTTCCCCTTTCTTTTTTTTTATTTTTGCCCTAATGCTAACAACTAAAGATACAGAGAGTAGGGAGCGGGTTTTAAAGAAAGTCCGAAATGCCTTGATTCCTAAGTCCAACGACCATTATGCACAAGTTGATTTGACGAAATCAGTGTACAAGGAAGACCATGACCCATTGGAGGTAGTATTTGCCAAGAACTTTACAGCCCTTTCCGGGAAATTCACCTTTTGCGAAAATGATGATGATTTGGTGACCCAATTAAAAGAGACTGCCGATCTTCAGAAGTGGTCAGGTATCTTATGTTTGGAACCGACTATTCAGAATCTGTTAACAAAGGCAGGAATACCTTATGTTTCGGATTTGTCAAGAATTTCGGAAACTAGAATTGGCATAGGTGCTTGTGAAAGTCTGGTGGCGAGGTATGGTTCGGTAATGGTATCTTCGAAACAAGCATCGGGAAGAAAACTTCCCACCTACCCGGATACGCATGTGGTAATCGCGTATACTCAGCAAATTGTAATGGATTTAAAAGACTCCTATTCATTGCTGAAGGAGAAGTATCAAGGTAATTTACCCTCATTAATTTCAAATATTGCCGGACCTAGCCGAAGTGCAGATATTGAAAAAACTTTGGTCATGGGGGCTCATGGGCCAAAAGAAATTTTTGTTTTCCTGGTAGAGGGTTAAGAGATTGTAGTAGGGCTTATTAATTTCTTCAAACGCTTTACCTAGGTTTTGTTGAATTACTATCAATGGCATGCAAAGAAACAAGGATGCTTTAAAGAAAGTGGTCCTACTAAAAATCAAATACAAGAAAGTTGAATTAGGATAACAGTCTAAGCTTTGTTTCATTTACCCACACATTCAATCTCATGATTAATATAAAAGATGCAACTACCCGAATTGGTTCAGGGCTCATATTCCTTTCCATTTTTATTGGTAGTATTTGGTATGGTGGGTATTCCTTTGTATTGTTGTTTACTTTACTTGCCGGAATGGCTTTAAAGGAGTATTTCAGTTTGTTTAGGAATGGGGGATTATCGGTTCTGGTATATGTACCTAGTGTTTTGGGGGCATTGTTATTTTTGGTATTGGGTCTTGAGCAATTAAATATGATTCCTTCAGGAAAGTATATAGGAATACCAATTGCTTTATTTTTCTTATTTTTCTTTTATGAAATGTTGAAGAATGAAACGAAGCCAATCGATAATTTATCAAGTTATGCACTTGGATTAATTTATGTTTTATTGCCTCTTATCTTTTTTCAATGGATGGCATTTTATAAGTACCAAGAATATACTTTTCAGGTAATTCTTGGACATTTAATTATCATTTGGGCGAATGATACCGGGGCTTATGGTTTTGGAGTCACCTTTGGAAAGCACAGGATACTGGAGCGAATTTCTCCGAAAAAATCCTGGGAGGGTGCTGCAGGAGGTTTGTTATTTGGTTTAACGGCAGCTTATATATGGAGCCAATACAATCCAATATTATCTACTGTTAATTGGATAGTAGTGGCAATAATTATTATGGTAACCGGAACTTTAGGTGATTTTGTTGAATCCATGTTTAAGCGACATCTTGGAGTAAAAGATAGCGGAAGCATAATGCCGGGCCATGGAGGCATGTTGGATCGATTTGATAGTGTATTATTATCAGCGCCTTTTGTTTGGGCCTATTTAGAAGCTTTTTGTTAGAAAGGCTTTATTGCTTGAAAACCTTTTTGAATTTTTCAACTTTCGGGGTAATCACAAAACTGCAATAAGGCTGATTTCCATTTAAATTGTAATAATTTTGGTGGTAGCCTTCAGCTTTATAGAACACGGTAAAAGGTGCAATTTCGGTTATTACAGGATTGTTAAACGCACCTGATGCATTTAGCTTGGCCTTGTATTCTTCAGCCAATCTTTTTTGTTCCTCGTTGTGGTAATAAATTACGGAGCGGTATTGGGTACCAACATCATTTCCTTGTCTATTCATGGTTGTAGGGTCATGACTGGTCCAAAAGGCTTCGAGTAACTTGGTAAAATTCACTTTGGAGGGGTCGTAGGTAATTTGGCAAACTTCGGCATGTCCTGTAGTTCCGGAACATACTTGTTCATAGCTTGGATTTACAACTGTTCCACCGCTGTACCCACTTTCAACTTTTATGACACCATCTACCATTTGGAAAATGGCTTCAACGCACCAAAAACAACCTGCACCAAATGTTGCTGTTTCCATATTATTCGTACTACTTATTTTTTTTTCTGAGCGTTGGGAGCAAGAATTCAAAGGTGATAATTGAAGGATTGCTCCAACTAAAAGAATTAATTTCTTAAACATAAACCAAAAGTAGTTGATGTTTAAGAAATTAAAAGGATATTAAGATAAATTTAGACTATCTGGCTTGGTTGGGTTGAACAACAAGTTTTGGCGCTACGAAGAGTGTTTTTTCAACCCCGTTTGGATTGATTTCAGTAACTTGAAAGGAGGAAAGTTCAAAACCATTTTTATCCTTTACAACTGACTTTAAAGGCATTCCTTTTAAGCCTAGTTTATGAATGCTTTGGGCGGTTGCATCGTCTTTCAAATAGGGAGCAATGGAGCTGTAATCAACCGGACTAGATTCGGTTATCCAAACTTCAGTTATATTACCGTCTTTTCCCAGAATTTTAACCAATTCACATTCATAACCCAAGATTTGGGCTTTTTCACCAGTTCTCATTACTTTTTCTACCTGAACACTTGATTTAATATCATTGTCTGAAAGTTCAACACCTTGTTCATTACCCATGATATTGTATTTCAAGTATTTCTTACCTGAGTTTAAAACAAGGTAATCAACTGAGTTGGCTTGTCCATTGGCTTCCAAATTATATCGAATGAGCAAATTTCCATCGCATACGTACATAGAAGCTGGTGCTGTTTTTGAATCTTTTGATATTGTCAAAGAAATAACACCACAGAAATTTTGAGCAGATAAAAGTAAGGTGTTAGTCAAAAAGAGGGTAAAGATGAAAATTGTTCTCATAGTAAGATGATTGGTGCAAGTTTAGTGAATTATTAAATAGGATTAGTCTTTATTTAACCATTTATTGCTTTTTAGTTCTAATTGATACTCAGCCATAAGAACTTTGATATCTTCCATTAATCGATCAACTTCAGTTGTTTTGGTTCCATCATAATAGCCTCGGATTCGTTTATCCTTATCAACCAAAACAAAGTACTCACTATGTAAAAAACCACCTGGTGCTTTGGCATCTTCTTGGGCGGGCAATTTATAGTGATCAACTCCCAAGGAATAGATTTCATCTCTATTTCCTGTGCATAAGTGCCAAATACTGTCATTTGCACCAACCAGTTGGGCATAATCTTGCAGAATTGACAAGCTATCGGCAACAGGGTCAACGCTGTGACTTACAATGGCAAATCCCGGAAAAGTTCTGAATTTCTCTTGAACTCTTACCATTTGGGAAGCCATGTCTTTGCAAATTCCAGGACATCTGGTAAAGAAAAAATCTGCTACATAAATTTTCCCATTTAAATCAGCCTGGGAAATAGTTTTTCCGGATTGATCGATCAAGTTAAAATTAGGAATTTTATGATAGATGGTGTCGGTCGTTTTTTTGCCGTTTATAACAGTATCCTTTGTTCCTTCCGGATAAAAGATAGGAAGATGAACAAAGTTATGCCTACCTGTTGTGAGCAGTAGGTATAAAATGGAGGGCAATAAAAGTACTCCGAAAAGAATAAGTGCTTTGGTACTAAATTTCATTTTTAATCAAAAAAAAATCCAATAAACGTAATCATACATTTATTGGATTTAAAAGATAGTCTAAAAATTAATGGTGCTCTTCGGCTCCATGACTTTCGCTTGAATGAGTATCTCCGTGACCTTCAGATGCAACTGGGGCAGGAGTGGAGGCATTAAGTTCTTTGTAACTGATTTCAATTCCGGCTTTATTTTCAGAATTGTAAGTTGCTTCAGTTAAGCAAATCCAAATCAGGTAGCCGATTAGGACAAAGTAAGAACTTAATATAATGTAACGAAAGTTTTTTCTTTCATCTCCTAAGTGCATAAAGTAATAAACGATTCCTCCCGCTTTAACCAAGGTCAAAGCAATGAATAACCATTTTAGAGTTTCTTTTAAACTCTCAACTCGTGAAAATTTAAAACCTAAACCTACCTCAACTGCGGTAACAATGGAAAGCAAAATCAATACTACATAAATCTTTTTACGTACTTCCTTTCCTGTTGCCTCATCATGATGGGTGTCTAAAGAATACTCGTAAACGTCGTCTCTTTCGTGGCTCATGTTTTGTAATTATGAAATTAAAAGTTAGAAAATTAAATAAGATAGAAGAAGGTAAATACGAATACCCAAACCAAATCTACAAAGTGCCAATAGAGTCCTGATTTTTCAACCATTTCATAATGGCCTGTTTTTTCAAAGGTACCATTCCAAGCCATCAAGAAAATGATGAAGTTGATAACCACTCCTGAAAATACGTGAAAACCATGGAAACCAGTAATGAAGAAGAAGAAGTCTGCAAACAATGGATGTCCGTACTCATTATAGGAAAGGTTGGCACCATGTATTACTTTGGTAACATATTTTCCTGTTTCTTCATCCCAAATACTTCTCAATGCACCATGTTCGGTTCCATGAATAAAGTGCATCCATTCCCAAGCTTGAGACCCAACGAAAATAAGACCTCCAACAATGGTTAATGCCATCCAAAACAATACTCCTTTCTTATCCATTCTATGTCCGGCTTCCACAGCCAAAACCATAGTAACCGAAGAAGCAATTAAGACAAAAGTCATAAAAGCAACATAGGCTAATTCAATATGTCCTTCATAAAAAGGGAAGTGTGTAAATACATCACCTGCTAATGGCCAATTGTCTGCGTACTTGTGACGCATGTAACCATATGCTGTTACTAGGGCAGAGAATGTAAAAGCATCGGAGACAAGGAAAAACCACATCATCATTTTTCCATAGCTCATGTTGAAAGGGGAAATTCCTCCTCCCCAAGGGGTAGTGCCTGTTGGCTTGTTTACTGCTGCGTGTCCGTGGCTCATTGTAGCAAAAAACTTAAAGTTTAATTGTTAATTGAAATAAAATTGCTAAAAAACTAAAATTCGGCGCAATATTAGCGATATTACTGAATGAAATACAAAAAGGCAAATAAATATATCCACAAAATATCCAGGAAATGCCAATACATGCCACAAAGTTCAATATCTAACATGTTGCTAGCAGTGTATTTTGCCCTAAATGCCTTTATTAATACAATGAAAAGGTAAATCAGTCCACCGAATAAATGGGCCAAATGCAGACCCGATAAAATGTATTTGAATCCGCTGGAAACATTGAAAGCCTTATTTATTTTCTCATCCAATGGCTTTTTTAACTGTAAATCCTGTGGACCATAGAAATGACCATTGTTGTAAATGAGGTCTTCACCCTGAACTTTGATGGAATAGTCAACCCCAAAATCACCTTTTAAATCCGATATTTTACCTGCTAAAAAATTTCCAGTACCAATCATTTCCTTCCAGGAATAATACTGAGTTGCACTAAATATCAAACCTAAAGTAAAGGTCAATAATAGTCCGGTTTTAAGTCCGGATTGATTATTGGATGCCAAAGAGCGTTTTGCAAAAATTAAGGTTGCGCTACTAAGTAAAATGGTTCCTGTGCTTATCCAAAACATGCGGGGTAAAGGTGCACTAACCCAAAAGTTATCTCCTTGAACCACTACATAACCGGAGGTTAATCCGGCAAAAAGCATAATTATGCTTATAATACCTAGCCATAATAAAGGCTTAGCAACTTTATTTCTGGTTTCTTCTTTTTCCTTGGCAGAATACATTTCTCTTTATAAAATCGGTGCAAAGATAGCATAAACAAAAAAGCCCCCCGATAACTTCGAGAGGCTTTTTGGAAAATAAATTCGATGTATTATTTAATCACAATGAATTTGCCATTAGCTACGGCATTACCATTGGATAAAGTGTAGATGTAATTTCCTTCAGCAAAAGTTGAAGTGTTTACAGAAATAGTGTTACTTCCTTGAGTGGCATTCACTTTAGAAGTATAAACCAAAGTTCCGATAGCATTGTAAACATTCAATCCAACGCTAGTGTTTTTGTCTGAACCAAAAACTATTGCAGTTGATTCGTTAGCAGGATTTGGGAAATTAGCTAAAATGCCAAAACTGTTAGCATCGTAAGTAATGTAACCAATCGGACCTTGAATTACGATTTTGTAACCATTAATGGTAGTTGATTGAGGAACTGGGCCAAAAGGAGTAACAACAGTTGCAGTTACGTTAACTCCCAAAGGATAAATTCCTACAGCAGAAGTTACGTTTGCAGCAGTTAAATCTAAACAAGCTGCAGAACCACCTGGGAAAACACCGGTTGCTGGATTAGAAGAGTAAGAAAATTCTGCTGGTAATCCTGAAATGTTGTCCAAAGTAAAATCTTGAATTGGTAAATTACCCAAACCTGGAACAACAGTATCGGAAGGTACATAAACTTGGATGGTAGCACTGTATGGAGTGCCTTGAGTGGCAACTGCCAGGTTAACAATGGTATCAGGAACGATGTCGCCACCAGGACCGGTTAAACTTGGAGTACATCCGGAAGAAGAAGCTGCATCAATAACGATTTTATAACCATTTAGGCTGGTGCTTTGTGGAACTGGGCCAAATGGAGTAACAACAGTAGCTGTAACGTATACATTTAATGGATAAGTTCCAGGAGCAGATGAAACATTGCCTGAAGAAGCAATCAATAAACAAGCTGCTGAACCACCTGGAAATACTCCGGTTTCAGGACTGCTTAAAAATCCAAATTCAGATGGTAAACCTACCACTGAATCTAAAGTGAAATCCTGAATAGGTAAACTTCCTAAACCTGGAACAACAGTGTCTGAAGGAACATAAACTTGAATTACAGTGCTGTAAGAAGTTCCTTGAGTAGCTGGAGGAAGATTGGTAATGGTGTCAGGTACAATATCACCACTTGGTCCGGTTAAGGACGGAGTGCATGGTGATGGTGGGCCTACTTGAGCAAAAACTGCTGCTGAAATAGCAATTGATAATACAGTAGTAAAGATTTTTTTCATTTTGATTAGAATAATTGAAGTTGTGCAAAGATAATCAAAATTCTTTTCATCGATTGGATTTTCGAAATCATACCCTTTCAGCCTATTTTAAAAATTCAATAGTAGTTTTTGGGTAATTTTTATTAAAATCGAATCCTCCTACCATTTTTGTGGTATCTTTGCACCATAAATTCTTATTTAGAATTATTATAAATAAGTAAATTTCTATCCATGATTACTGTAAGTGAAAGTGCCAAAGCAAAAATTTTAAGCGTCATTTCAGAAGAAGGTGCCGCAGCAAATAGTTTTATTCGTGTCGGTGTTGAAAGTGGTGGTTGTAGTGGTTTAAATTACAAACTTAATTTTGATACCGATCTTAAACCCGAAGACCAAGTTTTCGAAGATAAAGGAGTGAAAATTGTTGTTGATAAACGAAGCTTTCTTTATCTCATCGGAACGGAATTGGATTATTCCGGTGGCCTCAATGGAAAAGGGTTTACCTTTAATAATCCAAATGCCTCCAGAACATGTGGGTGTGGAGAAAGTTTTGCTGTTTAATTACTTGATAACCAGTCTCTGAAACTGGATTTTTGTCTATGTCAAAGGATATTATTGAGGAAGTAACCTCATCCGACTATAAGTATGGTTGGAGTACCGCCGTTGAAACCGAATTTGTACCAAAAGGACTTTCGGAAGAAACCATTCGCCTGATCTCAGCTAAAAAAAATGAACCTGAATGGCTTTTGGAATACAGATTGAAGGCCTTTCAATATTGGCTCAAAATGACTGAACCGGCTTGGGCCCATGTTCAATATCCTACCATCAATTTTCAGGATATCATTTATTATGCAGCTCCAAAACCTAAACCTGAACTGGAAAATCTAGATCAGGTGGATCCGGAGTTGTTAAAAACCTTCGAAAAACTTGGAATATCCCTCGAAGAACAAAAACGATTGACTGGAGTAAAATCCAATATAGCCATCGACGCTGTTATTGATTCGGTTTCTGTAAAAACAACCTTTAAAGAAACTCTTGCCGAAAAAGGAATTATTTTCTGCTCCTTTAGCGAAGCTGTGTTGGAACACCCGGAATTAGTCAAGAAGTACCTGGGTTCAGTAGTGCCTTACACCGACAATTATTATGCAGCACTTAATTCCGCTGTTTTTTCAGATGGTTCTTTCTGTTATGTGCCAAAAGGAGTGAGATGTCCTATGGAACTAAGTACCTATTTTCGAATTAATTCAGCAGGTACCGGACAATTTGAAAGAACCTTACTAATTGTGGATGAGGGTGCTTATGTGAGTTACCTGGAAGGTTGCACTGCCCCTATGAGAGATGAAAACCAATTGCATGCCGCCGTGGTGGAATTGGTTGCTCATAAAGATGGAGAAATTAAGTATAGTACTGTCCAAAATTGGTACCCCGGTGATAAAGAAGGTAAAGGTGGTATTTATAACTTCGTTACCAAACGAGGAATTTGCCTTGGTGATCATTCTAAAATTTCATGGACTCAGGTTGAAACTGGTTCAGCCATTACCTGGAAATATCCTTCCGTTATTCTGAAAGGTGATCACAGTATAGGTGAATTCTATTCCGTTGCAGTTACCAATAACTATCAACAAGCCGATACCGGTACCAAAATGATTCACCTTGGAAAGAATTCCAAAAGCACCATTGTTAGTAAAGGTATTTCGGCCGGACATAGTAACAACAGCTACCGTGGCTTGGTCAGAATGTCTAAAAAGGCTGATAACTCAAGAAATTTTAGCCAATGCGACTCCTTGCTATTGGGCGATAAATGCGGTGCACATACCTTTCCATATATTGAAGTAAATAATCGTTCCTGTAAAGTGGAACATGAAGCAACTACTAGTAAAATAGGCGAAGATCAAATCTTTTATTGCAAACAAAGAGGTCTCAATAATGAGCAAGCCATAGCTTTAATTGTGAATGGGTACTGCAGAGATGTTTTGAATCAATTGCCAATGGAATTTGCTGTGGAGGCTCAAAAGTTGCTTTCCATTAGTTTGGAAGGTAGTGTAGGATAAATTAAACGAATTAAGATCATGTTGTCTATTAAAAATTTATGCGCTAGAATTGAAGAAAAGGAAATTTTAAAAGGATTTTCTTTGGAGGTGAAACCAGGTGAGATTCATGCAATTATGGGACCGAATGGTACCGGTAAATCTACCTTGGCTTCGGTTTTAGCAGGTAGGGAAGAGTATGAAGTTACCAATGGCTCTGTTACTTTTAACAATAAGGATTTATTGGAATTAGAACCGGAAGACAGAGCTCGAGAAGGTCTATTTCTGGCTTTCCAGTATCCGGTAGAAATTCCGGGTGTAAGTAATATTAATTTCCTCAAAACCGCTCTAGCTGAAATTCGAAAATACCACGGACTGGAACCTTTTTCTGCAAAGGATTTTCTAAAGTATTTTAAAGAAAAACAAGCTTTGGTGGAATTAGGTACTGAATTAGCTAATCGCTCGGTTAATCAAGGGTTTTCCGGTGGTGAAAAAAAACGAAATGAAATTTTTCAGTTAGCTATGCTTAATCCTTTATTGGCTATTTTAGATGAAACAGATAGCGGACTCGATATCGACGCTCTCCGGATTGTTGCGCAAGGGGTTAATAAAGTGAAGAATGAAAATAACGCATTTATCGTTATTACTCATTACCAAAGGTTGTTAGATTATATTGTTCCTGATTTTGTGCATGTAATGTACGATGGGCGAATTGTTAAGTCCGGTACTAAGGAACTGGCTCTTGAATTGGAAGAAAAAGGGTACGATTGGATCAAACAAGAGTTAGCCAGGTAGTCTAATGGAAAATAAACTTGAAATTCAAACTGAAATGGAAGCTACCAATCTAGGTTGGTCTCCTTCTATCAGACAATTGAAAAATGATTCCAAGAATATTTTTCAATCCAAAGGATATCCGGCAACTTCCAATGAAGAGTATAAGTATTTGCCTATCCAGAAACTAACCAAAGCAATTAATCAGGAAAAACTAATTGCATCCACCTCCGACTTTTCTCTTCCAATTAATCTGGATGCTTACGTGGTTTTTATTGAAAATGGACAATTTAGGAAAGATCTGTCCACATTGAATGGATTGCCCGAGAATGTGCTGGTTGATACCTTTACAAATGCATTTTCCGTCCTTCCGGAACTTGCTGAAAAAGTTGGTAAGCTTGCGGATATTTCAGATGGTTTTGTAGCTAAAAATACCGCTGAATTTGATAATGGTATTTGTATTTTTATCCCCAATAACCTTCAATTGAATAAACCAATTTACTTGGTTCATTTTTTTTCAGGATCGAGTTCAGGTTGTGTTTATTGGAGAAATTTAGTTGTTTTAGGCGAACAATCCTCGGCCGAACTGGTTTCACATACCTATGATGCTAACTTAAACGCCCCTGTTTTATTAAATACTGTTTCAGAATTTTCTGTAGCAAAAAATGCCCGTTTGGACATAAGTTCTTTACAAGAAACCGGCTCTTTGCTGAGTGAAGTCAATTATTCCATCGGCAAAATTCATTCATCCGGTTTAATCAATCATTTTGCCTTTTGTTTGAGTGGAAGTTTAATTCGAAACAATACGCAATTTCTCCTCCATGGTGAAAATGCAAACTGTAATATGTTTGGGGTTTTTCTGCCAACAACCGGTGAAACAATCGATAACCATACCTTGGTCGATCATAGGGTGCCTAATTGTCAAAGCAATGAATTATATAAAGGTGTTGCTTCGGGTAAAGGAACCGGGGTTTTTAACGGGAAAATCTTTGTCCGTAAAGATGCCCAAAAAACCAATGCATTTCAAAGCAACAAGAACCTTCTTCTCAGCGATGATTCTGCCATTTACACGAAACCTCAACTTGAAATTTATGCCGATGATGTGAAATGTAGCCATGGCAGTAGCACCGGCCAACTAGACGAAAAGGCTTTGTTTTATTTGCAAACTCGTGGAATTGGATTGGAAGCCGCCAGAAAACTCCTTGTTACTGCTTTTGCTCAGGAAATTTTGAACGAAGTTGGCAATTCAACTTTGAAGGAATACTTGGAATTGGCTATTGAAAATAAATTATCCACTTTCTAACCATGATCACTAAAACAACCGAACTGCTTGATTTAGTTGAAATTAGAAATGAGTTTCCAATCTTAACTAGAACTGTTAATGGAAAGCCTTTGGTTTATCTGGATAATGGGGCAACCACCCAAAAGCCTTTATCAGTCATTCAAGCCATTTCAAACTATTATTCCTTCCAAAACGCAAATATCCATCGAGGTGTGCATACCCTAAGCCAGGAAGGTACTGAAAGTTACGAGCTTTCCCGAAAAGCTGTTCAATCCTTTATCCATGCTTCTTCCGCTAATGAAGTTATTTTTACCAAAGGAACTACCGATAGTATCAATTTGGTTGCCAGTTCTTTCGGTAAAAAATACATTCAAAAAGGGGATGTTATTCTGCTCTCTGCAATGGAACACCACAGCAATATTGTTCCGTGGCAACTAATTGCCGAAGAGAAAGGTGCAAGAATTGAGGTTATCCCAATGAATACTTCCGGGGAATTGATTTATGAAGCTTATTTGGATCTTCTGAAACTGAATCCAAAAATTGTTGCTATTACCCATGTATCTAATTCCTTAGGTACCATTAATCCGGTAAAGCAAATGATTTCCGATGCGCACCAACTAGGCATTCCGGTATTGATTGATGGGGCTCAGGCAATTCAACATACCCAGGTAGATGTTCAGGATCTGGATGCTGATTTTTATGTCTTCTCCGGCCATAAAATGTATGGACCTACCGGTATTGGAATTCTGTACGGTAAGGAAAAATGGTTGAATGAAATGCCTCCTTACCAAGGTGGTGGTGATATGATTAAAACAGTAAGTTTTGCCAAAACTGAATTCAACGAGTTGCCATTTAAGTTTGAAGCCGGCACGCCCAATATCGAAGCTGCTATTTGCCTTCATTCCGCTGTAAATTATTTGCAAACTATCGGCCTGCAGGCAATTGCCGCACATGAATCCGATTTGCTTTGGTACGGATTGGAAAAATTGTCCGAAATTCCGGAAGTGCAACTGGTCGGTAATGCAAAAAACAGATGTTCTCTTATTTCATTTAATCTGGCCAATATTCATCCCTACGATGCCGGGGTTATTCTGGATAAAATGGGAATTGCTGTTCGAACAGGCCATCATTGCGCTCAGCCTGTTATGGACTTCTTTAATATTCCCGGTACCATCCGTGCTTCTTTTGCATTGTACAATACCCGAGAGGAAATTGATTTACTTTTATCCGGCCTGAAAAAAGCCATCCGAATGTTATCCTGATATGAGCATTGAAGCCAAAAAGCAAGCATTAATTGAAGATTTCGCCCTGTTTGATGACTGGGAAGGTAAATACGAGTATATCATTGATCTTGGTAAAAATTTACCCCTCATTAGTCCCAACCTGAAAACCGACGATAAGTTGGTGAAGGGATGCCAAAGCCGGGTATGGATCGATGCTTCTTATTCCAATGGATTAGTTTTTTTTACTGCCGATAGCGATGCCATCATTACCAAAGGTATAATTGCTTTGCTCATCTCCGTTTTTAATGGGGAATCTCCCCAAACGATTGCGCTTTCAAATACGGATTTTATTGACCAAATCGGTTTGAAAGAACATTTATCTCCTACACGTTCCAATGGCTTGGTAAGCATGATTAACCTCATGAAATCCTTTGCCTTAAAACATTGCTAAAATGCCCGCTATAATTGATTCGAAAGATAGTGTAATGGTCGAAAAAGTGCTGGACGTTCTTCGCACCTGCTATGATCCCGAAATTCCGGTCGATATCTGGGAATTAGGCCTCATCTATGAAATTAAAATAGACGATGACAAAAATTTGGATGTCCTAATGACCCTAACTTCGCCTTCTTGTCCTGTGGCTGAAACATTGCCGCCCGAGGTGGAAGATAAACTGCGCGAAATTGAAGGGCTACGTTCGGCCAAGGTTACCATAACTTTTGAACCTTCCTGGGAAAAGGATTTTATGAGCGATGTGGCCAAAGTTGAACTAGGCTTTATGTAGTTTTTGGGGATTAATTTTTGCATTTTCTCCGGTTAATACTAGTCTTTCGCTTAAATTTCCTTTCTACTTCACCTGTATTTCTCCTTCCTTATTATTTTATTTTTTTATTATTTGGCGGGTCCCTTCGCACAACTAAGCATTTCATCCATAATTTTATAAGGCTCAGGTCGGGCTATCCGTTCCAAGTCCTCGCCAACCTTGGCTAACGCCGCGGTTGTCTGTGGGCTTTCCACTTCTATCCCTACCCTGGGGGAAAGTGCAAGGTATGATTGACTTAACTTTCACCGAAAGCTAATCTGTATAAGTGCAATTAGGATATGCAAATATTTACCTGAAATGCTTTTGCTTCGGCCTTACCTAACTAAGGTAACATGACCATAAAATAACCTCGTTTCAAGGTCTACACCGTATAAGTATAGCTTATAGGCATATACATCGCTCGGACAAGTTCCCAGGTCCTGACCACGGTAAGTACCGTCCCAGCCTTCATTAAAATTGTTCGATCTGAAAACCAGTTCCCCCCAACGATTGTATATCTCAATCTTAAATTCTTTGGCTCCCATTCCCACCGGTTTAAATGTTTCATTCATTTTGTCGCCATTCGGGGTGAAACTATTGGGTATATAAAAAACGTACTCAGGCTGAATATAGAGGTAAACGTAATTTACATCCGGACATCCCAAATCATTGGTTACAATTTGTTTTACCACGATGGCGCCGGTATCGCCTTCAAACCTATATTTTAAATCACAGGTATCCACCATGACGCCGGTACTAAACTCCAGCCTGCAATCAACCGAACCGCTTGAAATATCCTGGAAATTAAATTCGGGATCAAATTGGGATGCTGTTAAGGTGTCAACTTCCAGCATGGCAGTTGGTGTGGGTAAAACAGTTATTAAATTAATGGCTGTATTCATTACCGTATCTTTACAACCAAAATCCGACATAACGGTTAAACTTACGGTGTACTGTCCCGGATCGCTGAAAATGTTAAATGGGTCAGTTTGGGTAGAAACTCTGCCATCTCCAAAATCCCATAAATAATCCAAACCAAATTCATATTGGCTGGTATTGGTGAAGTTTACCTTGAATGGTGCACAACCGGTTTGGGGAATTAAGTTAAAGGATGAAATCGGGTTTTCGTATAACATCACATCCAGGCTGTCGGTGCTAAAACAACCATCTGATTCAATGGTTAAAAATACCCGAAACGTATCTGCCGCATTAAAACTAATATCGGTTGGATCCTTTAATGTACTTGTACTAGGATTACCCGAAGCGCCAAAATTCCAGGAAAAGGTTGAATAACTCTGAAATACTCCTCCTGCTTGAAAACTAAAATCATTGCCATTGAAGCATTGACTTTCCACAGAAGGTATATCTGCCTCCAAATATTCTTTTACAACATAATCTAAAATGGCAGTATCTGCACAAGGCCACCCCGGATTTGCAATTAAGGAGATTTGATAGGTTCCGGTATCCTGGTATGAATAGGAGGGGGTTTCCAAATTGGAAGTATCGTCTGTTAAATTGGTAACACCAAAATCCCAGTGGTAAAAGGTGGAGTTGACACTGCTATTGGAAAAGCTGACATTTCTACCCAAACAAAAACTGGTTTGATCCGGAATAGCTGCAATAACATTGGTTGTACAATTAACTACATTGAATTGAAAATCCCTCTTATTGGTACTGATTAATTGCCCATTTCTATATTCTTTAACACAAACGGCAACCACATATTGTCCAACCTGCGAGGGTGTTACAGTTAATACACCTGTATTAGGGTCAATTGCCAAAGCAGGACTGGATGGCATAGGGAAGCTTGCAGAATAACCAAAGCCATAATTGACAAAAGGATAAGCCGGTGCCGGTGCGGTGGTTGGATAAGGATCGGTTGAGTTGGCACCTTGGTAGGCATCACATAATTCATACACCAACAAATCACCATCCGGGTCGGTTGCGGAATGGTTAAAAATTAGCTGTTCGCCGGCGCACAATGCGATGGGCGGAAATTCATTATACCGTGGACTGCTATTGCAAGATGCCAAGCTCTGAGGTGGTACAAAACACATGTAGGTACTACCTTGATCGCCGGGTGCTGTTAGGTTCAGAATGGAATTGTTTCTACAACAACGTTGATAACTGATAAAATAACCGGCAGCATTGGGTGGTAAAGTAACAATGTATTTGTAGGTAGCTTCCCTAACACAAATATTGGGCGGAGCCTGCAAGCAAGGGTTGTTGATTATGACAGGAACTGAAATACTATCAACCTCCGTTAAAGATGGATTCAAAAAGGGGGTGCTTAAGTTGGATCCGTCATAAATTGTTAAATAAGCCGGATTGTCAAAAGGGGCTTGTCCGTTAATACAATCTCGGTACACCTTGAGTGTAATTTCATATTCATTATTCCCTAAACAGGTGTAATAAATTTCGCCTCCAACAATATGCGTAGCCAGCAGGTAAAAAGGCATGCTTAGCAAAACAAAAAGGAAAGCGAATTTTTTCAAAGGAGTTTACCTATTGCTAACAAAAATCGTAATTAATTGATTATCTAATTGGTATTTTTTATCAAATTGAATTCTTTTGTAGGAAATTTTAACTTAACCATTCAGTTTTCATGCTTTTTTGACCTGGAAATTAATGCCAGGCAGTTTATTATTCATTTTAAATAGCTGACTAGTAGAGTCTTAACCTGATTGTTAGCCTTTTGTTAAAAAATTGGGTATACTATTGAAATGGAATTTTGAAAACAGGAGAACGGCTTACTTATTATGGATTTATTGTAGGCGGGATTAGCAATTTATAGGTAATAGTACCACTATTTTGGGTTTGCACCTCGGGCAACGATAGAGGCAAGTAGCCCACAGGACCCCGACGGCGTTAGCCTAGGGGGACGAGGACTACAGCCGATAGCGTGACCCGAACGCCCATGCAGGCAAACTGAATTTTGCAGGAAGAAAATGGGCGGAGGGGGCCCGCCAAATTGTATTCAAAAACTCATCCATCGAGTTGGGGAAGTTTTTGGACAAATAAAGTAAGACGGCCTAAACTTTATGGCGTATGATTCTATTTCTTTACCAGACTTTGAAGGAGATCATCATAGTCATGCTGTAAATCGGGATGAAGCTGCTGTAGCGCTTTTTCAATTTTTTTCAGAATAGTTTCATTCAATTTTTCCCAAACCATAGATTTAGGAAAATAGCGGGAAAGGAACTTGAAATTCGTTAAGAAATGTGCAAAAAGTTCGATTTCTGTAGTTTTAATTCCTGAATATTTGATATGTTTTTGAGTAATACGCAAGGCTTTTCTAACACCTTTTTTAGCATAATAAAAACTAGATTTATTAATTTCGGAGAATGCTAAGTCGATTTCTTCTTTTACTTTAATGATATAACCGGATTCGTGGTCTTGTTCAAAAAGAAGGTAAATGAGAAGTTCTTTATTTTCTTTTTTGTATTTAGAAATTTTCAGGCAAAGTTCAACCAGTTCCTGCGGATCGCGCTGACTAAGTTCTTTTTTTATTTCTCCAAGTTTAACAGCTTCCATTACAGATCAGCGAAGTATTCTTCCAGGTTACCGAAAATTACATCATCCCATCCTTCGACCATATCAGAGTAAGCTTCGTCGGGAATATTGGTATGTTGAAGTTCAATGGACGTACCTTTTTTATGTTCGTGGAAACGCAGTATGACTTTTGATTCGGTTTCATCGCCAAAATCCCAGGTTTGAACAAGTTCTTTGTTGGGGACAAAATGAATATTTTTGCCTGTAATATTGCCATCTAACCATGAAAATTCTTGTCCGGGTTCAGATGGCATAACAGCCTTTTGGTTGGTCCACAATTCGATGGTTAAGGGGTTAGTGAAAGCGATATAAACTTCCTCCGGGCTGGCATTTAATAGATAGTATTTTTTAAAATTTTTCATTTTTTCAAAGGGGTGAGCAATTGCTCAAGTCCATTAAGTTTTATTTCATATATGGTGTGAAGCATCATCCCTAACTTACCTGGAGGGAAGCCTTTTCTATTAAACCATTCGAGATATGAAACCGGTAAATCGCATATAAGTCGACCTTGGTATTTTCCAAAAGGCATAGGGGTTTTGACCAATTGTACTAGTAATTCGGAATTGGGTAAGATGGGTTCCATGATAAAAATTACCTAAAAAGCATCACGGTTCCTCGGAAAAGATGAGGGTAGTCTCGCATGTCTCTGATACTGATTTGATAGGTATACATATCTTGCTTTAAATCAGATCCGGTATCCCTAAGGGTTCCGTCCCATCCTTCTTCAATATTTCTGGTACGGAATACAATTCCGCCCCATCGGTTCATAATTACCATTTCGTAGGAAGCAATACCAATGCCTTTGGGTTTAAAGGTTTCATTAACTCTATCCTGGTTAACTGTAAAAGCATTTGGGATATACAGGGTAAATGCAGGACTTACATAAACCTGTCGCATAATTTGGTCTGAACAACCAAACGAATTAGTTACAGTAAGGTAGACATTAAAAAAGCCGGTATCGGAATAGGCATGGAAAGGATTTTGTATGGTATCACCACCACCGTCTCCAAAATTCCATTGCCAGGTTAAGGAATCACCTTGTGAAGAATCTTGGAAAAGCACGATGGGGTCCATTAGGATATCGGCCGGATTGGGTTGGGCTGTAAAAAATGCAGAAGGTTTAGGGGAAGTTTGCACCGTATTCGGAAGAACAAGAGAGGCAGAGCAATTTTTGTCGGAGGTGGCAGTTAAGCTTACTGTGAAATTTTCGGCCAAATTATAGGTTGTACTTACTACATCTCCTGAAGGTAATGCCCCATTTCCCAAGTTCCATTGCAGGGAAGCTATGCTACCAGTTAGGATGGTGCTGGTACTGGTAAAATTGACATCTAAGGGAATACAGCCAGTTGTAATTGGTTCAGCAGTAAAAGAAACTTCAGGTAAGGGATTAACAATGGCTGTTAAGGTGGTATCGTGTTGGCAGCCTTGGTCGGTAGTAGCTTCCAGGTTAACCGTGTAAGAGCCGGGAGCCTGGTAGGTGTAAACAGGACTATTATCGCTGGATAGGGAACCGTCGCCAAAATCCCAATTGTAATTAATAATTGCACCGGTGGCAACAGTGGATAGGTTAGTGAAAGCAGAAGGGAAATTTAAGCAGGGTTCAGAGACACTAAAGTTAACAAAAGGTACAGGGTTTACTTGTAAAACCATTTGGTCGGTGCTGGTACAGTTGTTAATGTCTGTTACTGTCAAAACATAATTGGTAGTTGAAGTTGGATTTGCCTGAGGGGAAGGAGAGTTGGGATCATCTAAACCGGTTGCAGGAGACCAGCTAAACGTGTTACCATTTCCAGAGCCTTGAATACCAATGGTTTCACCGGAACAAATTTCCAGGTCAATACCAGCATTCGCGGCAGGTGGGGGGGTAACAGTAATGATTACCATATCGGTATTTTGGCAGCCATTGTTATCGGTAACATTGACGGTATAGGTTACACTTCCGGCAGGGCTTGCCACAGGGTTGGAGATGTTGGCATTGGAAAGAGCTATTGCTGGGCTCCATTGGTAAAGGATTCCGCCAGAAGCATTAAGAGTTATAGTATTTCCAAAACAAATAGAAGCATCATTTCCGGCATTTGCTGTTGGCAGAGGATTAATAGTAATATCTACATCATCCGTATTTACACAACCATTGGCATCCGTCACAGTAACGGTATAGGTTGTATTGGTAGTTGGATTTGCATTGGGGTTTGAAATGGAGGGATCGTCCAAATTTGTTGTAGGGTTCCAAGAATAACTTATTCCGCCACCTGCTCCAAGGTTTACAGAACTGCCGAGGCAAATAGCTTCATCCGGTCCTGCATCAGCCGGTGGTAATGGATTTACAGTTATCAGGATATCATCACTTCCTAGGCAATTATTAGCATCGGTAACAGTAACGGTATAAGTAGTGGTAGTTCCGGGAGTGGCAACCGGATTAGCTATGGAAGGATTATCCAAAGTAGCAGCAGGTAACCAAGCATAGGTTAATCCACCACTTGCAGAAAGGTTGGCAGATTGACCTAAACAAATTGCCTGATCCGAACCTGCGTTAGGGGTGGGCAAAGGATTGATGGTTAGTGTCATTTGGTCGGTATTTACACAGCCATTGGCATCTGTAACCGAAACGGTATAGGTGGTAGTACCTGGAGGTGTTGCAACCGGAGCAGCACTATTTGGGTCACTCAATCCGGTAACAGGAGACCAAACATAACTGGAGCCACCTGAAGCACCCATGACAAAGATGGAGTTTAAGCAAGCAGTTGCGTCTGCACCTGCATTGGCATTAGGTAAAGGGTTTACAGTTATGATTACATCATCGGTATTAGAGCAGTTGTTTCCATCGGTAACGGTAACAGTATAGGTTGTAGTAGCATTTGGGCTGGCGTTTGGGGTTGAAATTAAAGCATTGTCTAAGCCTGTTGTCGGAGACCAAGAAAAACTTAGTCCTCCTGTAGCAGATAGGCCAGTAGAACCACCCAAACAAATGGATTGATCCAATCCGGCGTTGGCAGAAGGTAGGGTATTAACGGTAATGGTTATATCATCGGTTGCGCTACAGTTATTTCCATCAGTTACAATAACGGTATATAGAGTAGTTACGAGTGGGCTTGCAACCGGATTGGAGATATTATTAGCCGATAATGTAGCGCCGGGACTCCAGGAATAGCTAACTCCTCCGGAGGCTTGTAAATTAGCATTAGCGCCATTGCAAATGGATTGGTCAGAACCGGCATTAGCATTAGGCAAAGGGTTGACAGTTAAAACAAGTTGGTCTGTATTGACACAACCATTGGCATCGGTGACTGTTAAGGTATAGGTTGTAGTTGAAGAAGGGCTGGCGGTAGGCGATGCTATACCCGGGTTGGAAAGGCCGGTTCCCGGCGACCATACATAGGTACCACCTCCACTACCATTCAAAAAGGCCAACGCGTTTTGACAAATAGCAGCATCGGTTCCTGCATCGGCTAAAGGAAGAGGATTAACAGTAATAGTAATATCGTCGGTTGCGGTACAACCAAAAGCATCTGTTGCGGTTAAGGTGTAAGTGGTGGTATTAGCCGGGCTGGCTGCAGGATTAGGGATGGAGGTTGAGCTTAGACCGGTTGCCGGAGACCAGGAATAAGAAACACCCCCGCTAGCGTTAATATTGTAGGAAGCTCCTGCGCAAATTGAATTATCGGAACCTGCATTGGGGAAGGGTTGATTAATAGCAACTGTTAGAGATTGAATGCTGGTACAACCATACCGATCAGTCATAGTAACTGTATAGGTCGTGGTAGTAGTAGGGGAGGCAATGACTGTTGATCCTGAGGTGGTATTTAGACCGGTTGCCGGAGACCAGGTATAGTTGTAAGGCGGGGATCCTAGAATAGTTGCGGCTGTAAGGGTAACGGAGTTTCCAATACATACACTAGCGCTGGCAGGGTTAGGAGTAATTGTTGTTTGAGGGCATAAATTAACTTCAATTACACTTTTGCTATTATTGGAATTGCAGTCTAAATCGTTCCAGGAGCCATCTGCATAAATTTGAACACAATCTTCATTTCCAGATTGGTTTGGTTCACCGGAAGCCCAATTGGTATAACCGACATTTGCCTGATCAAACCAGGTAAAGGAACCTTCATTCGTGATATCATTAAAACCTATCCAAATTACCCCACCGTAACCGAGGGTATTGAGGTTGTTGAGAATACAGGTATTTTCGGCTGCACTTTCAATGGAAGTAAGGTTAGTGCCTAAATTTTGGGCGAATGCTTGAGCCGCACTTCCAGACATTTGTTGAGGAAGAATAAAATAAAGGCTGCAAGCGTCCTGGCAGGTAGTTAATTCAACACAACCGGCATTTGTAAAGGTTTGTCGGATTAATTGTAGGTTGCATTGAGCCTTTGCGTAAAACCCAAGGCTGCTATAAAGAAATGCACAGAGAAGAACCTTAATAAGTTTCATTTTCATAACAAAGGAAAGCAAAATTCGATTAGGTTCTATGAAATCTTAACCAAAAATGGAAACAACGCGATCTTTAAACTTTTCCCACCAGGATTTATTAATTACTTTTTCTTCTTTGAGGATGACAAAAATTTCTTCATTGTCTTTTTTCATCAGGTATTTTTCTCTTGCAAATTTTTCCAGAGTTTCTTTGTTGGTAAGCAATTCCTGAAGTTCTTTTTCGTTTTCCTTTATTTGATCTTCATAATATTGTCGTTCCTGTTCCATAACTTGAAGTTGTGTTCTGTTTTCATGTTGGTAAATGAAATTATTTCGGTCGAAAAAAGTCATCCAAACCAAAAAAATAAGGAAACAAATCAAGTATTTATTAAGAATCCATTGCCGCATTGTGCAATAATACGTAAAAGTATGGGTTAAGGTAGATTCCTGGAGCTGAATATATAAACAGGTTTTTGGTGATAATTTCAGGTAGATTAAATTCGGCATAAAAATTATTGAAAAGTGTTTGAAGGTTTATTAATTAACTACCTTTGCAAAGACGGAACAATGAATTAACAGGGTTAAAATCAACTATTTCAAGATTATTTAATTAGCTAGGTCAGAATAAAATTCAAAGCATTATTTTCAATATGGAACCAGTTTCTCCCATTCAAAAAACCACTTACACTTCCCAATTATTTCGATTCGCAGTATTTCCAAATTTTGATAGTGGGATAGCTTATTTAGCAGAAAATTTAGCAGATAAGGAGGATTGGGATTTTTCAGATTCTGCGTTAAAGTCATATAGTGTTTTGAAAAATTATCTTGAATTCACCTTCAGGAGGTTGCAATATGAAAAGAAGATTGCTTTTACTTCGGATAATGTTTGGGCTTGTTTTAATACTGGTTTGGTAACAGAAAACCTGGAGGATATTTATGCTTTTTTTGAAGAATATAAGAATCCGAGACCTGAGTTTAATACACCTTATTGTTTTAAGGCATTTTTGAAAAAGAGTGATCCGGTTTTATTGAAGTACTTTTCTGGGAATTTGCCTGTCTGCGCCAATTATTTTGACAGACCGGAATTTTTGGTTTTCAATCCAAATTGTGAATTAATTCCGGATATTGATAATATTATTAAAGATAATATTTCAAGATTTCCTTCTACTTTGCAATCGTTGGGAGAGGCCGAGATACGTTGGCAAATAATGGGAGCAGTGGATGAGGTGAAGAAACGGGTTAAAAAGAACTATCTCATGGCGGTTCCACAATTTTATGATGGTAAAATTCAATTATTGTTGCCACTTAATTTAAATCCGGGATCTTCTGAACCTTCCTTAGCCATGGTGGCCCATCGGGTTACTGATCGCACTTACACTGCCAGAACCTGTTTAACTTTGAAAATGGCGTATAACAATGCCAGATTAATTGCAAAACCACAAAGCGACTGGTTAAAACCATAAATCTTTGTTAACACTTGAGGTTGTGGAAAACAAAATATTGAATCAAGAATAAATTTTGCTTTCTTTGCTGCCCGAAACAATAAAATTTCAAAACAATGTCTGATATTGCATCACGCGTTAAAGCCATTATCGTTGATAAACTAGGTGTAGACGAAAAAGAAGTAACTCTGGAAGCAAGCTTTACCAATGATTTGGGTGCTGATTCACTTGATACAGTTGAGTTAATCATGGAGTTCGAAAAGGAATTTAATATTGCTATTCCTGATGACCAAGCTGAAAATATTGCAACAGTAGGTCAAGCCATAGATTATATCGAGAAAAACGTTAAGTAAGCCTTCAGGAGCCCATGCGGTTAAAAAGGGTTGTAGTAACTGGAATAGGAGCATTAACTCCTATTGGAAATTCGGCACCATTGTACTGGGAGAACTTAATTGCCGGTACAAGTGGTGCTGGTCCTATAACCAGATTTGATGCATCCAAGTTTAAAACCCAATTCGCCTGTGAGGTTAAAGGTTTTGATCCAAACGATTTCTTTGATCGGAAAGAAGCAAGGAAATTAGATCCGTGTACACATTATGCTTTAGTTGCAGCAGATGAGGCTGTCAAAGATTCCGGTATTGACTTAACTAAAATTAACCCTGATCGAGTTGGGGTGATTTTTGGTTCCGGAATTGGCGGTCTAGAAACATTCTACAATGAATGTGTTGAATTTGCAAAAGGTGATGGTACGCCAAGGTTTAACCCTTTCTTCATACCTAAAATGATTGCCGACATTTCGGCAGGTCATATTTCTATCAAATACGGTTTTAGAGGTCCAAATTTTACTACAGTTTCTGCTTGTGCTTCCTCCACCAACGCCATGATAGATGCCTTTACCTACATTCGATTAGGTAAGGCCGATATGATTGTAACAGGCGGTTCAGAAGCAGCAGTTAATCAAGCGGGAGTTGGTGGTTTTAACGCCATGCACGCCCTTTCAACCCGAAATGATAGTCCTTCCACTGCATCTCGTCCATTTGATTTGGATAGAGATGGATTTGTGCTAGGTGAAGGTGCAGGGGTTGTAATATTGGAAAGTTTGGATTCGGCACTGGCTAGAGGTGCCAAAATTTATGCTGAAATAGTTGGTGGTGGAATGAGTGCAGATGCTCATCATATTACAGCACCGCATCCGGAAGGATTGGGGGCTTTAAATGTGATGCGTAGTGCCTTGGAAGATGCAGAAATGCAAGCCAGTGAAATTGATTATGTGAATGTTCATGGAACATCTACACCACTTGGTGACGTTGCCGAAACTAAAGCAATTCAAAAAGTTTTTGGTGAACATGCTTATAAATTGAATATTTCAAGTACAAAAAGCATGACTGGACATTTATTAGGTGCTGCTGGCGCAATTGAAGCCATTGCTTCTATCTTGGCTGTAAAAAATGATATTGTTCCTCCTACAATTAATCATTTTACCGATGATCCTCAATTGGATTCAAAATTGAATTTCACTTTCAATAAATTGGAAAAAAGAACAGTTAATGCCGCCTTATCTAATACCTTTGGTTTTGGAGGGCACAATGCTTCTGTAGTTTTTAGAAAATTCCTCCCTTAGTTGTTGCATGAAGTTGTTGCCCGGAATTCTTAAAGCTTATTTTTCCCCAGACAAAAAACTTTATATTTCTTTAAAAAATCTTCTTGGATTTTATCCAAAGAATATTTCATTATTTAAACTGGCCTTTACGCATCGATCTGCTGCAGTTGAAGTCAAAGATGGCGTTAAAATCAGCAATGAAAGGCTGGAATATTTGGGGGATGCCATTTTAGGTGCAGTGGTTGCCGAGTTCCTGTTTAAAAAATTCCCTTTTAAGGACGAAGGCTTTCTGACAGAAATGAGAAGTAGAATGGTAAGTAGGGAAAACCTGAATAAATTGGCAGTTAAAATGGGAATAAGTAACCTGATTGAAAGCAATTTAGGTGGTTCCAGACAAAAATCAATGTATGGTGATGGTTTTGAAGCATTGATTGGTGCCATTTATTTAGACTTGGGTTATGATTCTACTAAATTGTTTATCCTAAATCGTATCATTCGCAATCATATTGATTTGGATCAAATACAAGCCATGGACAATAATTATAAAAGTCGTTTGCTTGAATTGGCCCAAAAGCAAAAAAAAGAATTACGATATGAAGTAGTCGATGAGGTAATGCAAAAGAAAGTAAAGCATTACGTAATTGAAGTATATTATGATGGTGAGAGGTTAGGTAAGGGAATGGACATAGCCAAGAAGAAGGCTGAACAAATTGCTGCACAAAAAAGTATAGAGATTTTACAGGAGAAAGGGATGCCGGATTAAATATCTCTTCCTATAGTATATTCAACCAGTCCGGCTAAAGAATCACGAATTTGGCCTTCCGGAAAGTTCATCAAAATGGCCAATGCTTGATTTTTAATATCATTCATTTTGGAGGTTGAATAAGTAATTCCACCTTTTGAAATAACAAATTCGATAACTTGTTTTACTTTGATGTTATCGTTGTTGTGGTTTTTAACAATATTGATAATCTTACGCTTTTCTTGATTAGTGCTATTGTTAAGAGCGTAGATTAATGGCAATGTCATTTTTTTCTCCTTAATGTCAATCCCGGTTGGCTTGCCAGTTTTATTGTGATTTTCATAATCAAAGAGGTCGTCTTTTATTTGAAAAGCCATACCTGCCAACTCGCCAAAATGTCGTAACAGCTCAATTTTTTCAGCATCTTCAGTTACGGAAGCCGCACCACAAGCACAGCATGAAGCTATTAGGGTAGCGGTTTTTTTACGAATAATTTCAAAATAAATGTCTTCTGTAATATCTAATCTGCGAGCCTTTTCAATTTGAAGAAGCTCACCTTCGCTCATTTCTCTGACGGAGTTGCTGGTTATTTGGAGCAAGTGATAGTCGTTATTGCCGACACTTAAAAGCAATCCCCTGGATAACAAATAATCTCCGACTAAAACAGCTATTTTATTTTTCCAAAGTGCATTTATACTAAAAAAGCCACGACGTAAATTACTATCATCAACTACATCGTCATGAACTAATGTAGCTGTATGCAAAAGTTCGATATGAGTAGCAGCCCGATAGGAACAATCATTAAACCCTCCACATAGTTTGGCAGAGAGAAAAACAAACATGGGTCTCATTTGCTTCCCTTTTCTTTTTACAATGTAATGGGTAATTGTATCAAGTAAAGGCACGGAACTACGCATGTTGTCCCGAAACCGAACTTCAAATTCGTCCATTTCGGAAGCAATAGGAGCCTTTATTTGGTCTAATGTTAACAATTGAGGGCGAAGGTAGAACCAATTAAACTAGTTTCCAATACGTTTAGAAATTTTTCTATGATAACTGAACTCCCATGACCATTATATCATCAATTTGATCGTATTCTCTTTTCCAGTTTAAAAAATTATTGTAGAAATGTTCCTTTTGTTTTCTTCCGCTTAACTTATGGATCTCAACTAAAAATTTTTCAAATTCCTTTCTCTGGATTTTTTTATTGAATTCCCCTCCAAATTGATCTGTATAACCATCGGATTGCAGATAAACCCAGACCTTGTTTTCAATAGGAATGGCTGTCTTTTCAAAAGGGATGTTTTGTAGCCTTTTGCTGCCAATGGAACGTTTGTTTCCGTTAAATCGCTCTACTTCACCTGATTCCTTAACCAGGTAGAGAGGTCGACCGGCACCGGCAAATTCCAAAATTTTGGTGGATGAATCATAGCAACACAAAGCCACATCCATTCCATGTTCATGAATTTCAAGGTTGGAATTGCCTTTAAAAACTGCTGACAAATTAAGGTCTAACTCTTCAAGCATAGCGTCGATGGTTGGGGCAGTTTCATTTTTAAGCTGTCTATCAAAAATATCAACACCTAAAATGGACATAAATGCTCCCGGTACACCATGACCTGTGCAATCTGAAATAGCAAAGTAGATTTTGTTCGAATGGATTCCTACCCAATAAAAATCACCGCTTACAATATCTTTTGGAAGATTTAACAAAAAGGAATCATGAACAACAGATGACAATATTTCCCATTCCGGCATCATACTTCGTTGAAGAGTTGCGGCGTAAAGAATAGAATCGGTAATATCTTTGTTTTTCTGTTCTAAATCTAAATTTTGTTTGTTTAGAAGCTTGGTTCGCTGAGCAACTTCAATTTCTAAACGCACATTCACCTGGTCGGTAATTCTATTTATTTCTTGTAATTTTTCAAGGGCTTCTTCCTGGGCCATCTCTTTTTCTTTTTGTACCAATGAAAATTGTTCTGCCATGGACAAGGAAAGGAATATTACTTCAATAGCATTTCCAATTTTTAGGCTATTATAGGTTAAGAAGTTAAGGGGAATTAAGTTTGAATTTGCTAAAACGAAAATGATAGTACCTACAAATAAACTGGCAAAAGCGGCATAGAAATACATATTCCCTTTTCTGTTTTCTCTTCTGCTGGCAACTAGGGAATAGACAATAGCAATCATCGAGGATAATCCGGATGTGTTTACCAGTATTAATCCTAGTAAAAACCAAAAGTCGTTTCCAAAGGAAAACAGTGAACCTAACACTGTAATTACCATTGAACCATCTACCAGCCTGGATGGCCAACGGTTAGTGAGGGTACATAAATTTAAGAACTTTTTGGTGTATAATAATACAAACAGGATGGTGGCAGAAGTTAAAATAATGATACTGCGATCTGCAATCAAAGAGCTGAATTTGAAAAACAGAGTAGCATTATAGCCTTCCAAAGAAATTTGAAGAATAACAATTGAAATTACATAGAACACATACCATAGATAGGAGCGATTTTGTAAAGTATAGAAAAGGAAAAGGTTTGAAAAAATGGCAAATACCATTATTCCAAAGAATATTCCTAAAAAGATTTGTTCTTTTAGCTCATGGCGATTATAGTCCTCGGAAGAATATAAATTGGCCCCTACTAATGCAATATCACCATTGGGTTTAATTCGAATGTAAATTGTATTTTCAGAATGAGGTAAAAGCCTAATTTGAAAGACATTGGGTTTGGAGAAATGGAGACTGTCGGGGTAAGGTAAAGCATCTCCTAATGTTAAGTGTTCCCAATTATTAGATTGATTTCTTGTAAAAACAGTTATTTCATTGGTTGTGGGTCTTGAAATTTCCAGGAAATAATTTGCCTGATTTTCGAATGGGTAATTTATGGAAACTCTCATCCAAAAGCTTGAATGGGAAAATCCTAAATTTTGCATGGGGCATTTTATCGGTTGGAATTTTCCATTTTCAAATTGTTGAATGGCATCGGTAAAAGTTGTAAGTCCACTTGAATCTTCCCAATACATGGTACTCGTAAGGAGTGAATTTTCAGTCGGGTTAGAACCTGATTTCGGAGAAGGTGCGAATGGGTAAGCCCAAGTTGGACTAAGCAAATAAAAACATAGAAGTAAAATGAATATTTTCTTCGGATTCACAGGTTTGAAGTGAGGTTGACCTTAACTAATTTTTTTTAACTTGGTTTCATTTGTAAAGGAATTTATTGGGTTGTGATATTTTGGACAGATTATTTATAATAAAGTTTGTGGTTATTTTGTATTTTCGTTCCATGTTTATTCGTTTAAGATTCCAGGTTTTACTCTCGGTCCTGTTGCTATCGCTTAGCATGAGTTCTTGTAAGAAATATGAAGAAGAGCTAATCCCCAACAATGTTGCTCCTCCCGATAACACTATTTCGGAGGTGACCATGCAGACCTATGTTAACAAAGTTTATATCAGTGTTTTAGGTAGGAAGCCCACAGATTTGGAATTGGACCAAGGTTTAGAAATAATTAATCAAGGGAATTTAAGTGTTTCCAGTCGATTGGCTTTCCTGGATCAGGTGCAGGCAAAGTCTGAGTATTATCCTCATCTTTATTCCTTAGCAAGGCAAGAGTTATTGAATGATTTAGATACCGCTGAGATTAGTGGTAATAAGGCATTGTTTGAATTTCTTTTAAGTCAGCCGGAATATGCCGCTTATGCCGCCCAATTGACCAAGGAGATTGTTAGGTTGGATTCCATGATGAAAATTCCATCTAATTTGGAAATGGATCAACCATTCGGGGTAGCTAAAATGCATAAATGGTGTATCAATAATTATTTTTATGACCAATTAAATATGGGTACTTATAATTTTGTTACTTCCAGTTTTGAGCATTTTTTGTTCAGAGATCCTTCTGATTCAGAATTGTTTGGTGGGTCGAAAATGGTTGATGGTTTCAGCGGAACCTTGTTTTTTCAAGTTGGAAGTAGTAAAATGGATTACCTGAATATTTTCTTTTTTCAATCATCAGATTATTATCAAGGACAAGTGCGCGATTTGTATCAACGGTATTTATTTCGGGATCCAAGCTCTGAGGAAACGGTGCAATTGGCTGTCCCTTACAAGAGTACAGGTGATTTTAAAGAATTGCAAAAGCAGATTTTGGCATTGGATGAATATGTTGGTTTAAAGTAACTGGTAGAAAATGAAAACACTGACACAATTAAATCTCCACCGGATATTATTTGTACTTTTTATTTCCTTTTTGAATCAATCTTGTAGAAAGGAAACGGCCTATATTTATGGGGTAACCGATGTAACAATCAGCCGGACAGGGGCAAATAAAGAAAATGTAAAATCAACCACGGAGTTTATTTCCATTGCCTATTCCGATATTTTCGGTACTACCATTCCTCATTCGGAATTAGTTAAGCTCCAAGCCGCTTATAGTGCTTTTGGAGATCAAAAATTAATAGAACAATTGGTTATCCGCAATTTTCTTAATCAATCCGGAAACACCATTCCTTCGGCAACAGATATGAATTCGGATTTAGATAAGTTTATTGATCAGAGCTATATTAAGTTTTTTGCCAGACATCCAAATGAGTATGAGGCTTATTACTTAAAGAACTTGTTGATTTCGGATCCTGGCATTACTCCTGAATTGGTATATTTTTCTATGATGACTTCGAATGAATACCGCTACTACTAGAATAAAATGAAAAGAAGAAGTTTTATTAAAAAGGCCGGACTTGCAACTGCAGGTGTATTTTCAGTCCCTTACATTTTACCTTCAGGACGCTTATTTGCCGCAACCGGAAGCAGGATAGCCGATCATGTTGTACTTTGTTTGTTTGCAGGTGGTGTAAGAAATTTGGAAAGTATCCAAAAGATCGAGGGAAATTTAATGCCGAATACGTTATTTGGTTCGGAGTCAATCAATCCTCAAATTGCCCCGGGGATGTCTGCTTTGCCTAGTCCGTTTTCCAATGTTTTGCAATCCCAGGCTACCTTGTATAAAGAGTTTAGATATGCCGCTGGAGCAACAGGCCATTTTAATGCACATTCTGCAGTACTTACAGGTAAGTATAATTTAGTGGATGTTAACTTAAAACAAAGGCCTTCCAATCCAACCGTTTTTGAATATTATCGCAAGCATAATAGCCCGTCCATGTCAGCCTTAAATGCTTGGTGGATTTCAAACTCCTTAGGGCCTTATCCCGCTTTGAATTTCAGTAATTATCCCGGATATGGTGCTGAATTTGGCGCAAATTATATTCAACCCCGTTCCGTAATTTCTGCTTCCGGGTATGAGGTGCTCGGTAATCCAAAGAACTTTAACACCAGCGAAATCGATAAAATCAATAAGATTCGAAGTTTCTGTGATAATAATTTTTCAAAGAATTTTACTTCAGGCGACGCCGGGGTTACGAATGCCATCGAAGACTCCATGCTGTTGGATCAATTTATTCAAGATTCTTACACCGAAGCATTGGCCGGACAATACGATAATCCATGGAATTCTCCGTCAGGAATGAGCGGAGATATGTTTAATGTGTTTTTTGCTGAAAAGGTAATTGAACGATTTAAGCCTGAATTGTTGGTAGTTAACATGCAAGATGTTGATATCGGGCATACCAATTTTACCGCTTATTGCGATAATATGAGAAAAGCTGATTATGCCTTGGCTCATTTGTGGCAAACCATTCAAACTACACCGGGAATGGCAAATAATACCGTTTTAATCGTTGTTCCGGAACATGGTAGAAATCAAGAACCCAATACCTTGTTGGATTCATTTGGAAGATATGCTCTAGACCATAATAATGATGCCATGAGCAGGGAAATATTTTGTTTGGTCGCTGGACCTGCCGGAAAAGTAGTTCAAAATCAGGTTATTTCTACTGAAGTTGGACAAACAATTGATGTGGTGCCTACCATTGCCAAGGTTCTAGGTTTTTATTCAGATATTCCCGGTGGAATGTTAGATGGTCAAATTTTGGAACAATCCTTCAATTAGCAATACCATGAAAAACAAAGTATTATTTATTTCGATTGGTTTTGCCTTGTTAGCTGTTATGCAAATGGGCTGTTGGAAGGAGTTGAATCCTAAGCCTGAAAACCCATACGATCAAGTTGATTATCACACTCCACCTACACCTGTGGATACCTTGGACCCAAATTCTTTCGTGTCAATTCACCGTGATATTTTGGTTCCTAAATGCGCACAACCCGGTTGCCATGACGGTGTGTTTGAACCGGATTTCCGTTCTTTAGAAAGCTCCTATGCTACCTTGGTTTACGCTCATATTACCAAAAATAACGCGGATAGCAGTTTTGCTTTTCGAGTTATTCCTTTTGATAAAAATAAATCAGTTCTGTATGAGCGAATTACCAATTGTTGCTTTGTAAACCAAAATGATCGAATGCCTCAAGACAATATTGGGGTGCCGATGGAAAGTGATAAAATTGATCGGATTGCTGCTTGGATTATGGGAGGAGCTAAGGATATGTTTGGAAATATACCGCAATTCCCAAATTCCGAACCCAATATTCAATATTACATAGCAACGGATCCTCAGTTTAATACTATTTCTAATACCAACAACCGAATAGACAGTATATATTACAATCCATTTATTGTACCTTCCAATTATACTATGAATTTGATATTTGTAGTAAGTGATGATAGCACTTCTGTGGATCAATTGACCTACAATAAAGTTAAAATGAGTTTTGAAGCAGATAATTTTTCAAGTTCTGCTCCCGGCTATAAAGAATTTCAAGCATTTGTTATCACCAATCCAACCAATGGAGACAAATACCTGATGGCTACAATCAATACCAACCAGTTTGCTTCGGGTAATATTGTTTATTTTCGATTTTATACCAACGATGGCGATCATGTCGGAAATACAGAATTCCCCTACAATTCTTTGGATTTACCTTACAAAACATTTTTTTCATTTTATATTCAACCTTAATAGTTCCAGGCATGACTCAAATAAAACGTAATTACAAGTTAGTATACCTTGGTATAATTGCTATGGCTATTTTCTTTTCATGTTCAAAGAAGGAAGATATAAGCGAAATACCTAGTATTAGTTTTGAAAGTGTTTCACCATTCGGCAACATCCGGCAATATGAAGATTCAATTCTCTTTAAAATAAGCTACAGGGATGGTGATGGAGATTTGGGAGAGAATATTGATTCTGTCAATAATTTATTTCTAACAGATAGTCGGAATAATGTTACGTATAAATACCGATTGCAGGAATTAGCTCCAATGGGAGCCAAAATTCCAATTCAAGGAAGCGTGAACATCCTTTTAACTAGTATTTCTTTAGTTGATCCGGCCTCAAGTTCTGAAACAACAACCTTTTCAATTTATTTGGTTGACAGAGCCGGTAATAAAAGTAACACAGTTACCTCATCGGTGCTAACCATTGTACCCTAATGGATATTGAAACCTTAAGGAATTTCTGTATTACATTGCCTTGTGTTACAGAAGATATTAAGTGGGATAATGATCTTTGTTTTTGTATCGGAGGAAAGATGTTTTGCATCGCCTCATTAGATCCTCCCTTTAAATTGGCAATTAAGGTAGAGAAGGAAAAGTTTGCAGAATTAATTCAAATTTCAGGGATAAGTCCTGCACCTTACCTTGCACGCTACAATTGGGTTTCTATTCAAATGGATGCACATCTGGGGCAGCAAGAACAATTGGAATTGGTGAAAAAGTCATACCAATTGGTTTTGGAAAAGCTAGGCAAACAAGAGCGTATGAAAGTTGAAAATGCCTCGTAAAAACTGATTATCGGATTGTTGGGAATTAACACTCAATCGCTTGGTTTCAATTTAAACTTGATTAATAATTAGGTTTTGCTCCAAGTTTTATCCGGACAATTCATTTTTTTTAATTCTTAGTATGCGGGCCCCCTCCGCCCAACCCTATTTTTGCTAAACTA
>JAIBAJ010000009.1 GCA_019695265.1 Bacteroidia bacterium
GCCAATGGAGTAGGATATTCCTCCTATCCGAATAACCTGGTTGAGCGATTTGTAGAAGAGAGTTGGGAAAATGGAATCGATATTTTTAGGATTTTTGATTCGCTTAATTGGATAAAGGGAATTGCACCTTGTATCGAATTTGTTAGAAATAAAACCGGAGGAATTGCCGAAGGCGCACTTTGTTATACCGGTGATATTTTGGATAAGAGTCGAACCAAGTATAGCTTGGAGTACTACCTTCAATTGGCCAAGGATATTGAAAATGCCGGAGCACATATTTTGGCTATTAAGGATATGGCCGGTTTGCTTAAACCTTATGCTGCAACTATATTAGTTGAAGCATTAAAGGATACAGTTAAAATTCCTATTCATCTTCATACACACGACACCTCCAGCTTGCAACCCGCCACCTATCTCAAGGCAATTGAGGCCGGTGTTGATGTAGTAGATGTGGCCCTTGGAGGACTTTCCGGATTAACCTCTCAGCCCAATTTTAATTCCATGGTGGAAATGATGCGTTTCCATGAACGAGAAAATCCAATCGATATTCATTCGCTCAACCAATTCTCGAATTACTTCGAGGTGGTTCGTGAACATTATTACCCTTTTGAAAGTGGCTTAAAAGCAAGTACTGCTGAGGTGTTTCAACATGAAATACCGGGTGGGCAGTATACCAACTTACGCCCACAGGCAGAAGCTTTGGGATTGGGTGATAAGTTTGAATTAATTAAATCTACCTTCAAGGAGGTGAATGAATTGTTTGGAGACATTGTAAAAGTAACTCCCAGTTCCAAAGTAGTTGGAGATATGGCACAATACCTTGTTTCAAATAATTATACCGTCCAGGATGTTTTAGAACGAGGCGATACCATTTCCTTCCCCGAAAGTGTTGTTTCGTTTTTTAAAGGAGAAATTGGCCAACCTGTTGGAGGATTTCCTAAGGAGTTGCAAAAAATTATTCTCAAAGACAAGGAGCCGTTAACTGTTCATCCGAATGAAGTTATACCACCCATTGATTTGGATAGCGATTTTGAGGAGTTTAAACTAAAATTTGATTCTGGACTTGAGTTTACCGATTACCTGTCCTATAAAATGTTCCCAAAAGTTTTTGAGGAATATTATCGATTTAAAAAGGAATTTGGAGACGTAAGCATTATACCGACGAAATGTTTCTTTTATGGTTTGAATAACCGACAGGAAACCAGCATTGAAATTAAGCAGGGAATGAGTATTTTGCTTCGGTACATGAGTGTTAGCGAGCCGGATGAACATGGAATGCGAAACGTTTATTACAGGCTAAATGGACAAACCAGAAGTGTTGAAATTTTGGATCGAAGTTTAAAGGTTACCAAGCACGAAAATGCCAAGGCCGATAAGAATAATCCCGAACATGTCGGGGCTCCATTGCAAGGATTGCTGAGTAAAATTTTTGTAAAGCGTGGTCAAAGTGTTCAAAAAAACGAGCCTTTGTTTGTCATAGAGGCCATGAAAATGGAAACTACCATTACCGCTCCAACTTATGTTACCATCAAGGATTTGCATCTTCCTGAAGGTAGCCTGGTGAATGCCGATGATTTAATAATGAGTGTTATTTAGGTTGCTTATATCGAAGTTAATTGGTTAGAAATAAAGGGATTGGGTTAGAGTACTGAAAAATAAATTATCAAGCGAATAATTTAAATTAAAATACCTAGTATGCGGGCCCCCTCCGCCAAAAAACATTTTGCAAAATTCAAAACCACTTGCATGGCGTTCGGGTCACGCTATCGGCTGTAGTCCTCGTCCCCCTAGGCTATCGCCGTAGTGGTCCTGTGGGCTACTTGCCTCTATCGTTGCCCGAGGTGCAACCTCAACTTGTACTTTCTAATCCAAATTTTCGCTGTATCTATTAGCAAATGCAGGTTTGTAAAAGTCCAATTATTCTTCGGAATAGTTTGCCTAAACAATCTTTTTTTCGACACCGGCCACTGTGATAATAAAATTGTTTTGGACTAGTATTCAAATTGCATTGAAATAATTGTTCTTGGAAAAGGGAATAGTCCAAACCTGGGCATAACTGCTTTTCAGATTATGGCCTCATACCATCTGCATTTTTGATCTATTCAGCAAACCTATGCAAAGGGAGATAATGGAAAAAGAGGAGATGAGATCCCTATAAACCTTGCATTTCAATCATCTTACGGTATAAGCCGTTGGCTTCCATCAATTCCAGGTGATTACCTTCTTCAACTATTTGACCTTCATTCAAAACCAAAATTTTAGTGGCATGTTGCACTGTAGAAAGTCGATGAGCAATAATTAAGGCAGTTCTACCGGTCAGCATGGTTCCAAGAGCCTCTTGTACCAATCTTTCACTTTCGGTGTCTAAAGCTGAGGTAGCTTCATCCATAACTAAAATGGGAGGATTATTCAATACAGCTCTGGCAATACAAACCCGTTGCCGTTGTCCTCCGGATAATTTATTTCCATTATCACCAATTCCTGTATTGAACTTGTCGGGAAATTGATCTATAAATTCGAACGCATTGGCAACTTTGGCGGCATCTTCAACTGCCTTTTCACTGGCTTCCGGGTTTCCGAGAGCAATGTTGTTACGAATAGAATCGTTGAATAGAATACTATGTTGAGGAACCAAGGCTATTAATTGCCTTAAACTGGATTGTTGGATGGAAGAAATTTCGATACCATCCATTGTAATAGAACCTGAATCTACATCATAAAATCGGCATAGGAGATTGGTAATGCTGGATTTTCCGGCTCCGGAAGGACCGACCAAAGCAACAACTTCCCCTTTTTTTATTGTAAATGAAATTCCTTTAAGAACCTCCGAATTGGAGTAGGAAAAACGTACATTTTGGAAGGCAATTTCTTTTTCAAAATGATCCAGGGTAAGAGCATCGGGAGCATCTTGTATGGTTTCTTTGGCATTTAATACCATGTTAATTCGCTCGGCAGATGCAATTCCTTTCTGAATGTAGTAAATGGATGAGGAAAAAGCCTTTGCCGGAGTAATTATCTGAGAAAAGATGGCTATGTAAGCAATAAAGGAAGCCGCAGAAAGACCGGGACTAATTTTCCCTGCCATGGTGTCCAGTACCATTTTACCACCAAACCAAATAAGTGCGGCTAAGACAACAGCTCCCAAAAATTCACTAAGTGGAGAGGCTAAATCACGTTTTCTTATGATTCGGTTGCTTAGTTTACGAAGTGAAAAGTTTAGTTTTTTGAATTTTCCTAAAAAGAGTTCGCCGGCAAAGAAAGCTTTGATTATTTGGATTCCACCCAAGGTTTCTTCGGTTAAAGCCATCATTTCTCCTGTTGAGTTTTGAAGATCGACTGAGTTTTTCCTCAGGCTTTTACCAATTTGACCAATTATTAATCCCGAAATTGGCAAAAGAATTAAAGCGAAAAGGGTTAATTGGGGGCTAAGAATTAATAGGCTTGTTAAGAAAACCAGGATGGAGAAAGGCTCTCTGAAAACTACTTCCAGTGAATTTAGGATGGCCCATTCAACTTCCTGCACATCTCCGCTAATTCTGGCCATGATATCTCCTTTTCGTTCATCGCTATAATATGAAATCGGTAATGCCAGAATTTTCTTAAAAATACGTTCTCTTAAATCATGAATAATACCATTTCGAAGAGGAGCAATAAAGTACATGGCCAAGTATCTGGTTAGGTTCTTCAGGAAGAAAATGCCAACAATCATGCACACAATGACCATTAATCCTTTGGCTCTGCCATCCTCTGAAACCATGCCGTTTTCATCAGCAATAAAACCACTAATAAAATAGGAAAACCATTGTTCAATTCCTTCTGCATTTAGTTTGAAATCAGGCCTAACCAGAACAGGCTTTTGGGTGTTAAAAAGTAAACCTAGAAAGGGAATGACCATCCCAAGCGAAAAAAGACTAAACAGGATAGAAAAGAAATTGAAAACCAAGTTTAGCAAAGCATAACGAAGGTATTTCTTCGCTAGGAATAAAATGCTTAAAAATGATTTCAAAGCCTTGGTTTAAGCCGCAAAGGTAGACAATAGAGTTTCCAATGCCAAACCCTGTTATTCCAGGTTAATAATTTCAAAGGAATAGGGTTTCAATTGAACTTCAAAAACTCTTTGAATTTTAGTAGTTTTAGATTTGAAATTGACAACCGGAAATTTATGGTTATACCTTGCGGGCACCTGGAACGAAATGTTCTGAACGGTGTTTGATTTATTAAAAGCAACAATGCTTGCTTTGCCAAAATAGCTGCGTAGATAAACCAAAACCTGATCACTAACCTGCAAAGGTTGATATTCGCCATAAATAAGTTCGATGTTTTCTTGTCTTAAGTGGGCTAAGGTTTTAACGGTTGATTTTACTTTGGATTCGAATGGAGAGAGCTGATCAAATTTCATGAATCGGCGGTTATCCGGATCTCCTGCACCCGGCATCCCAATTTCATCACCGTAATACATTACCGGAATGCCGGGAATGGTAAATACCATTGCTTCCAATTGCATTAATTTATAATAACCTAAAGTATCCAGCACTTCAATTTTCCGACTCCATCCGGCCTCTTTTTCGTCTTCATTTAAGCTTAACCCTTTGCCTGCATAACTGATGAATCTAGCCAAGTCATGGTTTCCGGTAATATTTGCCATTAGGTGATGGTAGCCGTAATATTCAAAAGAGGATTTTAAACTAGCATTTAATTTGGAAAAGCTTTCCTTTTCATCCAAAAATACAGAGCGGGCATCGAAATACAGGTTAAAATCAAATTGTCCATCCATTTCTCCGGAATTAATATAGTTGTTAATTAATTCACGGCTTCCAAATGTTTCTCCAACCTGGTATAGGTGTTTGCCCGATGGATTAGTTTCCTTTTTTATTTTTTGAGATAGAGCGCGCCAAAATTCTTCATGGATATGTTTGGTGGCATCGTGCCTGAAACCATCTACCCCAAAATTCTTTACCCAATACATAGCCGTATCGCTCATTGCCTCAATTACTTCCGGGTTGGAATAGTCCAAATCAGGTAAAAAAGTGTCGAACCAGGTAGTTAATCTTTGTTCATCCCAAATTCGGATATTTTTTCTGCCGTCTTTAAGTACTAGGGGTGTTAGCCAATTCGGATGCAACTTATTGATAGGATGTTCCTGATGAACATGGTTAGCCACATAGTCCATAACAACCCTCATGTTTTGTTGATGGGCCATTGCAATCAGGTTTCGGAACAAGGAGTCATTTCCAAAACGATGATCGATTTTTTTCAAACTAATTGGCCAGTAGCCATGATATCCGGAGAACTTCCTGTGAGGTGCAGGATACTCTACAAATCCTGTTTCCGGATTCTGAAATATGGGTGAAATCCAAATGGTATTGAATCCTAAGTCCTGAAAATAGCCATTTTTAATTTCCTCGATAATACCGGCCATATCTCCACCCTGGTAATTGGATTTAAAATCAATTTCTTTATCTATCACCGGTTTATCATTGGATTTATCTCCATTTCTAAACCTATCCACCAATAGGAAGTACATAATTTGAGTTTCAGGTCTATCCTTTCCTGCTTCCTGAAAGGTTTGGACTACCTTACCTTCCTGAAGCGGTATTAATAAGTCATTGGCTTCGGATTGGCCATTGCAGGCAAAAACACGAATATAGGAATGCTGAACTTTTTTTGCAATTCCAGGGATTTTAATGGAAAGTTCACCATCCGAAACAGTAACAAATGATTTACCAAGTAAGTGGTTTTGCCAAAACACAAAAAATTTGGTAGGGTTGTTGGAAAAACCAATTTTCAGAGATTTGTCTGAGCTTGATTTGGTAAAAAGCTGGGGTGGTGCAACTGGAGAAGTTTTTACATCCAGTACAGAATTATATCCTCCAATTCCATTCGATGCAGAGTCTTTATTGGAAGGGTCATTCATCCATTTTCCATCCACCACCAATTTGTATTGGTATCGTCCGGGATTTAAATATAATTTCGTAAACCAACGTCCTTCTTCAAACAAAAGTGAATTTTCTGCCGGATTCCAAGAGTTGATGTCCCCGGCAATTTGAACATGTTTGGGTTTGGAACCTCGATGTACAAAACTAATGTGAGTAGGGATTTTATGTGATTTCCTAAGCAGAATATCGTAGTTTCCTTGAGCTGTCCAAATGGTCATAACTGATTGAATGGGCACTTGGTCAGGAAGGTAACTTAATTGGAGTGTTCCATTTATTGGATTGAAAACCTTTTTGAATAGTTTGTCAACACTAATACTGTCTATTACCTTAGTTTCCGGGATAAAATCGCTTAAAAACAAGGTGGTACTGTCTTTTCCTAATGTTACCGGAATGGCACATTCAGTGAGTAAGGGTTTTTCAGGAAACTGGTCGCCATTTTGGCAAGATGAAAGAAAATATAAGACAAATAGTATTGCGGAAATTAATCTAAACTGTTGCATTACAAGGAATTTGATGGTCGAAGGTGTTGGGATTTTATTCGAATAAAAGGTAAAGGAATAAAAATATTTTCAATGTAGACAGCTAGACTACTTTCATCCTAAAAAATAATTTAGAATTTTTTGGAGGAATGAGGATTATTATGAAATCGTTTAATTTTAGTAAGTTATTGCTGATTTCTTGGGCAATGAATTTGGGATTGCATTTGTGTTTGTTCGTTTCAAATCAAAAGAATTAATATTTGTTTAAAAAAAGGGAAATCCTCGCTGGTTTTTTATATCGGTATTGTCTATTTTGGCCTTCAATTTATTCCCAATGAAAAATTATAGACTAAGACAAATTGGATTATTAGTTTCTTTAGGAGCCGGGCTATTCACCTTGAACTCTTGTTACAAGGATTATTTCGAAACAGACAAATATACCTTATCGAGCTATGAGCCAGATTTGGCGGCACCTATAGTTCATTCGAAAATGACTATCGGAGATATTTTACCGGAACAATTGGGGACTTTTCTCAATGTGGCAAACGATAATTTTGTTACACTGATTTATTCAAGTTCCAATGAAAGTCGCGCCATGGGTGAATACATCCTTTTTCCTAACCAGGTTTTTAATCAGAGCCTGGTATTGAGTGCAAGCGATGCCAATCAAATCAATGGTGGAAGTTCGGCATCGATTAATGCGTTAGGAACTGCAACGATGATTACTAATGGCGAGCAATTTACAGCAGCCAGTTTAACCGGAGGAACCATGGAGGTTAACATTACATCAGACGTACCTGCCAGTGGCACCATAACTGTTACTTGGCCTTTGGTTTTAAAGAATGGAAACCCATTAACCCGAACCATTACGATTAACTATACCGGAGGCTTACCTGTTGTTGGATCAGCTTCCATTGATATGAGTGGCTATACGGTCGATCTTTCTCCAAACGTATCTGATTTCAATGCTTTGAATTATACCTATACCGCTACTTTGGCAGGTGGTTCTGCCGCTTCTGCCGGACAATCGGTATTGGTTAGTGCGGCAATGAATAATGTGGTTTATGACCGGATATCAGGCAATTTGGGACCTAAATTAATTGATATTGATCCTGATACCACCTTCATTCAATTGTTTAACAATGCCTCCTTGCCTGATTTAGGGGTTTTTGATATTTTAGAACCTACGCTAAAGGTTTCTGTTAGCCATGATATGGTAATTGCTTCCCAAGGGCAGGTGGCTCAATTACTAGGATATAAATTTAATAATCAACCTGTCATTTTTAATGCTCCAACCTTAACCGGTGGGCCTTTGGTGGTTAGTTCCAGCCCGGTTTTAGGGCAAATGGTTACAAGTTCGTATACCGCTGATTATACAAATTCAACCCTTAAAAACCTAGTAGAACAAAAGGCTCCTAAGTTGATAACTGATTTAGACGTAACCATTAACCCTACAGGTGGCGCGGCACTGAATGAAGTAATGGCAACCAGCAAATTTAAGGTAGACAAAGAACTTCAATTGCCGCTGCGAGGTTTGGCTTTTAATTTCTTTGTTCAAGATACTGCCGAGTTTTCACTTGGAAATATCACCGAAAGCATTCAGGAAGCTTTGTTTAGAATAGCTACCATTAATAGCTTTCCGGTAGATGGTAGAATGCAGCTTTATTTTGTGGATGAAAGCTATGTCATAATTGATTCTTTAATCACCAATGTTAATGATAAAGTAATAGTTTCTGCTCCTATCAATAATGATGGTAAATCCATAGGTACTTCAACAAAAACAGTAGATGTTTTAATGGATGAAACCAGGATCAACCGCCTCAAGGACAGCAAAAATGTGATTATCCGTTCTTACATTGCTTCAGCCAATGATGGTGCCCAAAACGTAAAGATTTATTCCGATAACTATATAGATATCAAGTTAGGAATGCGAGTAACTTTAAAATTGGAGAACTAAACGCTTAAAACTTGATCAAATGAAAAAAATTAGTTTACTATTCATCCTTGTTTCAGTTTTAGGAATTCCATTCGCTAAGGCTCAGCAAGATTTTATTGTCAATTCTTTATCCATTATTCCTCAAAGCAATTACAATAATCCTGGTATGTTCAAACCAATGGGTGGTTATGTTGGTTTGCCCGTTATGTCGTCGGTTTATGCCAATTTTAATAACAGTGGTTTTAAGTACAAGGATTTGTTTTTAAAACCAGGTGGTGCATACGGTGATTCCTTGTTACTCAATTTGGATGTACCCATTAAAAACATGGGAAAGCATGATCGAATCAACCTGAATTTGGCCATCGACCTATTTAACCTGGGTTTTAAAATTAAGAGGAATTATTTTATGCTAAGCGTTCGTGAAGTGGTAAATGCCAGGTTTAGTTATTCCCAGAATTTTTTCAAGTTTCTTTATAAAGGAAATGGGGCTTTTCTTGGTCAAACTGCTGATTTGTCTGATTTAGCTGTCAATCTTTCTCATTACAGAGAATATGGATTAGGATATTCCCGCGAGGTGAACGATAAACTTAGCCTGGGTATACGTTTGAAATACCTGTATGGTATGGAGAATATTTATACCGCAAAAAACAATTCATCTCTTTACACTGATGCGAACTCTTTCGATATTACTGCTCAATCTGATGTGTTAGTGCATACCAGCGGATTAACTAAATTTGATACCATCACGAATGATATACCGGAGTATTTGTTCGGAAGGGATAATTTTGGTTGGGGAATTGATTTGGGCGGCGAATACAAAATTAATGAGAAGTTTAGCGTTTCGGCAAGTGTGTTAGATATTGGTCGACTCTACTGGAGAGATGCCGTGAATAAAAGTTATTCTGTTAATAGGGCGAGCTTTCAGTTTCAAGGGATGGATTTGGCCTATTATGTTAATCATGATAAGGATCTTCTCCAAGTATTAGGAGATTCCTTAAAAGATGTTTTTGAAGTAAAGGAGTCACAGCAGAACTACTCAAGCCCACTGAATACTCGCTTTTATGTGAATGGAAACTATTTGCCTTTTAAAAATACTACTGTCGGAGTTTCTTTTTTGGGCGAAGTGGGAAAGAACTACTTCAATCCTAACGCTTCTTTATCCATTTCTCAGCGTCTGGGCAATTTGTTTCATGTTTCTGCTAACTGGAGTTATATGAATCGTAGTGCTTCCAATGTTGGATTTGGTTTCGCTTTTCAGGTTATAGGTATTCAGTTATATGCTGCTGCTGATAATGTTTTGGCAGCTATTTGGCCTCAATCTGCAAAGAATATTCACGCTCATGTTGGTTTGAATGTGCTGATTGATTACCGTAAGGATAGGAAAACGAAATCGAAAGATGCTGCTGAAGAACCTAAAAAGGGAAAAAAATCCAAGGATAAGGATGCCGATGGTATTGAGGATAAAGAAGACAAATGTCCGGATGTGCCAGGATATTTGAAGTTTAATGGTTGTCCTGATAAAGATCAAGATGGAGTTCAAGACAGCGAAGACCAATGTCCAGATTCTGCCGGAGTTATAGAAAATAAAGGTTGCCCATGGCCAGATTCCGATAAAGACGGTTTGATTGATCGTGAAGATTCCTGTGTAAATGATGCCGGACCACTTGAAAATAAAGGTTGTCCTTGGCCTGATACCGACAAAGATGGTGTAGATGACAATACCGATCAATGTAAAGACATTCCGGGTCCTGCGGCTAACAATGGCTGTCCTTATGGCGATTCTGACAAGGATGGAATCAACGATGATAAGGATAAATGTCCTTACACACCCGGACCAATCGATAATGGTGGTTGTCCGTTTGGAGATAAAGATGGTGATGGCACCAAGGATAATTTGGATAATTGTCCTGATAATCCGGGTCCAATGGCTAATTCCGGCTGTCCATACGGTGATGAAGACGGCGATGGTGTTAAAGATGATGTAGATCAATGCCCTAAAACGCCCGGAGTTCCTGAAAACCAAGGTTGCCCAAAAATTGAGGAGAAAAATCAGGCCATTTTGGATTTGGCGTTTAAAAATTTGGAGTTCAAATCAGGAACTGCCATCATTTCAACCGAGTCGTTTTTCTCCCTCTATAAATTGGCCGATTTGATGAAGAAGGAGGAAAAATACAAATTGTTAATTTCCGGTCATACCGACAATGTAGGTAATGATGCAACCAATATGGAATTAAGCAGAAAAAGAGCCGAAGCTGTGAAAACTTTCCTAATTGGGCAGGGGGTTCAAGCCGATCGTTTAAAAGCGGAATGGTTTGGAAAAACTAAGCCAATTGCCGACAATGCTACTCCAGAAGGAAGAGACCGCAACAGAAGGGTAGAAATGAAAGTTGTATTTGAATAGGTTTGATTTTTTAGAAACGGCCCAAATTTGCTAAAAGCTTGGGCCGTTTATTATTGATTTTTTAGCCTATTTTATTCTTAATGTTGGTTTTGAGCCGGCTATCTTCGGCCTATTCTAAATCCCGAAATTATTATTTGAACCCAGATTATGCATAAGAAATGCATAAACTAGTTAAGAATTTGTAAATCAATTTGTTGTCTAAATGATGACAACTTCTATCCCGAAATGCTTCGGGAGGGTAAACCCAACTAAATCAAATAGTTCGGATTTGGAATCCATCTATTGATTAATACCGAATGGACATTATGTTTAGTCCAATTTTATGTATTAATTTTATTTGAAAAAATTGGCCTAACATTCTGTATCCTCGGCATTTATACCGAATGGACAAAATGTATAGTCCAATTTTATGCTTAAATTTTCTTGAAAAAATCGGACTAACATTCTGTATCCTCGGTACTTACCAATCTAAATTTATAAATTGCCTTTGGACTATTTATAAATTAAAATTGGTATAATTTGGGTAGAAGTGAAGTAGGGTTTAAGGAATGCCCATTCTTGTTCTTGATTTAGTCGTTTATTGTCTTTCTTTAGTTTCCAAAGTTAGGATTGGAATGCAAAAATTGGGGTTTGCACCTCGGGCAACGATAGAGGCAAGTAGCTCCAAGACATTCTTCGGGTAACAACTCAAAAATTTAAGTTAGCAATAACCCGAGTTACAAAAAAGAAGTTGGTAGGTCCCGGTCTTGGACTACAGCCGATAGCGTGACCTTTTTGCCATTGGCTAAGCTTTGTTTTTGTGCAGTATTGTTGTTGGCAAAAAGGGGCCCGCCTAAAAGAAAAAAAAATGCCGACTTAGAGGGCCGGCATCTGATAAATTGAAAAGAGTTAAAAATTGGGTTTTAGGCCGTATTTATTGTAGAATTTCACAATATGTTCAACTGCTTCATCGGGAGTATCCACCACTTGGATAAGGTCCAAATCCTTATCGGAGATGTAACTATGTTCGATTAACATTTGCTGTTTTACCCATTTCCAAAGACCATCCCAATAGGCATGGCCGACCAAAACGATGGGGAAACGGGCAATTTTTCCGGTTTGAATAAGAGTTATGGCTTCAAAAAGTTCATCCAAAGTTCCGAAACCGCCCGGCAAAACGATAAAACCTTGGGCATATTTAATAAACATTACCTTGCGCACAAAGAAATAGTCGAACATCAGCATTTTATCATGGTCAATATAGGGATTGGCGAATTGTTCGAAAGGTAATTCAATGTTTAGTCCAACCGATTTTCCACCACCACGTTTGGCACCTTTATTGGCAGCTTCCATGATTCCTGGGCCTCCGCCAGTGATTACTCCGTATCCTTGTTGGGTAATTTTATAGGCAATTTCTTCGGCTAAGGCATAGTGAGGCGAACTGGGTTTAGTTCGGGCGCTTCCGAAAATACTTACACAAGGTCCAATTTTTGCTAGTTTTTCAAAGCCTTCAACGAATTCGGCCATCACCTTAAATATCTGCCAAGAATCGTTGGTTTTTATTTCTGTCCAGTCTTTATTTTCAAAAGCTTTAATGATTTTTTCGTCCTCGTTTGTCATTCTTTTAAATGTGTTTAATGTTGAATTTCAATCAAATATCGATTTTCCAAAACTTCTTGCCGGGTGGAAGGGTTTAGGAATTTCCAGTTTAATAAGGAAGTGGAAAAGTGAGAAAATTTTTGAATTTGAATCGGTTTACTACCATACTTTATTAACTGAGCCAAACTTGAATCGTTGACCAATACTTTGAAACGTCCTTTATGCAATAAAAGTTCATTTGTTTTTAAAGAAAGGATATTTTTATTGGAATAAAATTCGGCGTTGTAGTATGTTACATTTCGAGTAAATACCGGGTAGGGGTAATTTTTTAGGGCCAAACCCATTTGTTTTCCCCCATCATATTCAGAAATAGCAGGAAAGAAATTCAGGTGAAGGAGTCCGATAGATATGGATATTATCAAACCGGTTGGAAGGACAATGGATTCGATTGGTGTAGAATAACGAAAGAAAGGAATTGTGATCAAAAGCAGGAATATAGCCGGTAGAATTCGGAATTCAGGTTGGTAAACAGGAAAAAGATAAAGGTTTATGAAGAGGGTTAATACAAGAATTGCCAATAGTAGTATGAATTGAAAAGGAATTAGCAGACGTGGTAAGATAAGGGTTTTTTGAAGATAGTGGGCTGTAAGTAAAGAGGAAAAAGGTAAAATAACATTGATGTAATGAGGTAATTTGTAATGAGAAAAGGATAGCACTACAAGAGGAATTATGAAACCGGCACCAATGGGAATTATGCTGGATTGGAGTGATCTAAAGCGGTTTTTGAATTGGGAAAACAGGAAGGAAAGAAAAAGGATGGAATTTGGCAAAAATGCCCACAGGAAGGTATGAAAAAAGAAAAATGGATCTGTGTCGTTTTTCCATTGATTTTGTCCGGTAATTCTACCAAAGCTTTGTTCCCAAAAGTAGAACTGCAACCCATGGATTCCATATTGTTGGTAGAGTCCGATACACATAGGAAGCAAGGCCAAGGAAAGGAGAGCCAAACCTGCTATAAGTTTAAGGGAAATAAGTTTTCCAAAGGAACGGGTAGCAAGGCATTGAGTGGAAAGTACGATTGCCGGAATCATTAATCCGATGGGACCTTTTGCTAACATAGCAATGGAAATACCAAGAGTTGAACCTAGAAGGTTAAGCCAGGAACCCGATTGGTGAAATTCGAGGATTTGCCAAACAGCCAAGCAAATTCCGCTGCAAAGAATGGCATCTGTTCTTACATCCTGATTCATCAGGAAAACTGCGAGGGAGGAGGCGTAAAGGAGGGCAGCAATTTTACCGGTTTCGTAATTAAATAGAAACCTTCCAATACGAAAAACTGCATAAAAGCTTAGGAATGTCAGGAGTACAGATGGTAATTTGAATGCGAATTCGGATAGACCGAAGAGGTAGAAAGATAGAGCCGAAAGCCAGAATAGAAGGGGAGGTTTATCCAAATAATCTAATCCATGTTTTTGGATGATGGTAAAATGGTGGGTTTGGAGCATTTCTCGGCTAATGCAAGCGTATTCAGCTTCATCTACCTCAAGCAGGGGCGTAAACAAGCCTAGGCCATAGACTAGGAGTACTATCAGCCAAACCAAGTGCCATTTATAGGAAGCAAGCTGCATACCGGAAGGGGATAAGAACAAAAAAGCCTCCGAGTTGGAGGCTTTTTTGTTAAGAATACAAGGTTTTAAACGATGGCTTCAACGGGAGCATCGGATGTTTCAATTTCCGGGTCAACCAAAACTCGGCCACAGTATTCGCAAACGATAATTTTTTTACGAGTACGAATGTCAAGTTGGCGTTGAGGTGGGATTTGGTTAAAGCAACCTCCACAAGCATCTCTTTGAACTGTTACGACAGCTAAACCATTGCGGGCATTGCTTCGCAGACGTTTGTAAGCATATTGCAAACGTGGTTCGATGATGGCATAAGCGGCTTCGCTGGATTCCAATAATTTATTTTCTTCCTTTTGGGTTTCAGCAATGATATCATCCAATTCAGCTTTTTTAGCTTTAAGGTCTGTTTTGCGTTCTTCCAAATCGGATTTAGCCTTGTCGATCAAGATGTTTTTCTGTTCGATTTGAGCTTTAAATTCTTTAATTTTTTTCTCAGCCAATTGCATTTCAAGGCCTTGGAATTCGATTTCTTTGGAAAGAGAGTCGTATTCCCGGTTGTTTCTAACCTTACCTTGTTGCTCTTCGTATTTTTTAATTAGTGCAAGAGCATCTTTAATTTGGTTTTTCTTGTTAACGATTTGGTCTTCCAGGGCATTAACTTCCTCGGTGAAGTTGTTAATACGAGTTTCCAAACCTACAACTTCGTCTTCCAAATCTTGAACTTCCAATGGGAGTTCACCACGGATGGTGCGGATTCTGTCAATTTCGGAATCTATAGCTTGTAAGCGGAAAAGGGCACGAAGTTTTGCTTCGATGGTAACGTCTTTTTTGCCTTCGTTGGAAGCTACCGCTTTGGTCGTTGTTTCTTCGCTTGCACTTCCTTGTGCAGCTTTGGTATCAGAAGCCTTTGTTTTGGCCATTTTCAGAAATAATTTACCGGATTAGTATTTATGCTTGATAAAAGGGGTGCAAATGTACGGAATTTTTTCATTAGAAAATCCCTTAACAATTCTTTCGTGAATTGTTCGCTTTCATAATGGCCAACATCGGCAATGGTGATGCGGTTTTCAGCATCAAAAAAATCGTGGTATTTAAAATCTGCAGTGACAAAAAAATCGCATTTTTCTCGAATTGCGTCCTTTAAAAGGAAGCTTCCGGAACCACCGCAAAGGGCAATTTTCTTTACTTTTTTTCCGAGCAAGGCTGTATGTTTAATGCAATTGGCATTCAGTTTGGATTTAAGCAAGCCTAGAAATTCCATTTCAGTAATTTCTTCAGGCAGTTCCCCAACCATTCCGGAGCCAATGCTTTGATTTTGATTCTCCAAAGTATACAGGTCGTAAGCGATTTCTTCGTAAGGATGTGTGGTTTGCAAGGTTTTAATCATCCTTTCCTGAAGGGGGAAAGGGAAAATAACCTCTATTTTTACTTCCTGCTCCAAGTGGATTTGGTTAAGTTCACCAACAAAAGGTTTTGCCTGATTGTTGGCTCTAAAAGTTCCAATTCCCTTGGTGTTAAAACTGCATTGGTCGTAATTTCCAATATTTCCTGCTCCTGCCTCATTTAAGGCCAATCTCACCTTTTCGCTGTGGCTTTCAGGACAAAATACGGCCAGTTTTCTTAAGGTATTTGTTTTTGGACTAAGAATATAGGAATTGGAAAGTCCGAGGATTTGGGCAATTTTCTGATTAACTCCCGAATAGATATTGTCTAAGTTAGTATGAATAGCGTAGATGGCAATATTGTTTTGTATGGCTTTGATAACGGTTCGTTCGATGTAGTTTTTTCCGTTAATTTTTTTCAAGCCTTTGAAAATAATTGGATGATGAGCAATAATGAGGTTGCAACCTGTTTGAATGGCCTCATCAACAATTGCTTCGGTACTGTCGAGGCAAATGAGGGCATTGCTAAGTTCTGTTTCCGGGTTGCCAATAATTAAGCCACTGTTGTCATAGCTTTCCTGGTAGGCTAGTGGGGCTTCTTCTTCCAAAACTCGGATGATATCTGCTATTTTCATTTGCTAACTTTATAAAATGTTTTGAAGTTCTTGTAAGTTCCTTATTTCATGGGTTATTTCCACACTGTGTTTAATGCCTTCCGGATTAAAATAAACCTGACTAATTCCCACTTGTTTGGCTCCAATGATATCCAATTCTAAACTATCGCCAATCATAAGCGACTCATTTCGTTTAGCACCTGTTTCATGAAGTGCAAAGGCGAAAATACGAGGGTCAGGTTTTTTACATTGGGCTTTTTCTGAGGTAATGATGTGTGAAAGGTAAGGTTTTAGGCCGGAGTTTTCTAATTTGATATGTTGAACTTCTTCAAATCCATTAGTAATGATGTGGATTTGATAGTGAGGTGCTAAATATTCTAAGGTGGAAAGGGCATTGGGTAATAGATTTGTTTTTTTGGGGCTTATTTCTACATAGGTATACCCAATTTGTTCAGAAAGCCTCGGATCAAATATTTGGAACAGTTGTAAGGTTTGAGAAAAACGAATGGTACGAAGACTATCTTTATGAATGAGTCCTTTTCGGTAATCATCCCAAAGCCGGTGGTTAATATGTTTGTAATTTTCAAAAAATGCCTCAAAGTTGATTACTCCAAGTTCTTCAAGTTTAAAATGAGTATAGATCTCCAACAAAGCTTCACGGCTATTTCGGTCTAGGTCCCACAAGGTTCGGTCTAGGTCGAAGAAAAGGTGTTTATATGTTTTCAAGGAAGAATTTTTCAATTTTCTGCAAATTTGTTCAATAATCTGTTTGTAGAAATAAAAATTAGTGTACTTTTGCACCCCTGATTTTTAGAAAAGATGAAACAAGGTACCCACCCGGAGAACTATCGCTTTGTGGTTTTCAAAGATATGTCAAACGAATATTCGTTCTTAAGCCGTTCATGTGCTGAAACCAAAGAAACCATTGTTTGGGAAGACGGAAACGAATATCCGGTAATCAAATTAGAGATTTCTGATAAGTCTCACCCATATTATACAGGTAAAATGAAATTGGTTGATACGGCTGGTCGTGTTGATAAATTCCGTTCCAGATACCAAAAGCATTTGGATACTAAAAAATAAGAAACTGAAAGGTTTAGTAATCGAAAATGCCACCCCGAAAGAGGTGGCATTTTTCGTTATTGACTATTCCTTTTAGTAAGTTGGAAATGCAGAAAACTCCTTAGGAGTAATTGTACAAGGTTTTCTCTAAATCATTCTCAATTACTTGCTGCTCATTTTTAAAATGATTGTTTTTCCTTAGTCAGATTTTCAGAGTCGGCTATGTTTACTTCTGTTCACGAGGTATCCCATTGTATCTAATAAAATAGTTTTGGGCTATTTCTCAAATAACATGGAAATAACCTTAAACCTTTTCTTTATATCCTGTGAAAGCCACCTACCGTTTTCTGTGGAGAATTTTGGGTAAAAAGGAAAACTCCTTTTGTTAATCTTCCTTCCAAATTGCAGCTTCATAAGGTCTTAACAGGTTTCGTTCCTTTTGAAAATGATGTGTTAATGAATAAATTTTTCCTGTTTCAGGCCATTTTACTTTGCTTGCCTTTCCTCTAAAGTTATAAAGTAGTATGATGGTTTTTCCTTTCCAGTTCCTGGTAATTTGCAATACCTTTCGTTTCCATTTTATCTCTTGAATTTGCCCCAATGCCAGAATAGGATTTTCTTTCCTTAACCTAATTAAACTTCGGTATTGATTTAATAGTGAAAATTGATCTAAGGTTTCGCTTTCAACATTGATGGTTTGGTAGTCTCCATTTACCGGTAGCCAGGGTGATTTATTGGTTGTAAAGCCGGCATTCGGTGAACTATCCCATTGCATAGGGGTTCTACATTCGTCCCTATTCATGCTTTCGCCACTCCATTTGGCTAGGGTATTTGCCAAACGACCGTATTTTTTGGGAATTGGGTCGAGGGATGACTTAAATGGAATTTGAGCTTGTTTCATTCCAAGTTCCTCTCCATAATATAGAAAGGGAATTCCACGTTGGGTTAGCTGTAAACTCGCAATTAGTTTCATTTTGTCGATTCTGTTACCCATTCGGCTGATGAATCGCTTTTTGTCGTGGTTGCTGAGTACCCAGGTAGGAAAGAGTGGGTTTTGAAAGTTGGAATCCAATTCTTGGATTAATTTACCCCACTTGCTGGCTTTGAAAGGAGTATGCAAGGATTTAAATAGAAAAACAGAAGTTAAACCACTGTCGTTTCCGCAAAACTGTTTAATTAAATTCGCCTTTCCAAACACCTCTCCAACTGCATATTTGGGCTCTGTATATGAATTCATCACCTGCCTTAATTCTCTGGCAAATTGAATGCTTCCGGTCTGATTTTGTGTGTATAGGTTTTTTTGAAAAAAGCCATTTGTATTCTCTTCCGATGGCACCATTTTCAAGGAACCGGGGTTGTTACGAAAAAGTGAATCTTCATAAATACAATTGAAAATATCGAGTCTGAATCCATCGACTCCCTTTTCTAACCAAAACCTGGCAGTTTGGAGCATTTCTGACTTGGTTTCCGGATTGTAATAGTTTAAATCAGGCTGAAATGGCAAAAAACTTGCCCAATACCAACTTTCAGTCTTGGGAGAATAATTCCAACCACTTCCACCTGTCATTGATTTCCAGTTGTTTGGTTTCATTTTTCCTTTCTTCCATATATACCAATTTCGCTTTGGATTATTTTCAGATGAAGCCGATTCAATGAACCATGGATGTTGGTCGCTGGTGTGGTTCATTACTAAATCAAGCAAAATCCTCATGCCGCGCCGATGTACCTCTTGAATCAATTCCTGGCAATCTTCCATAGTTCCATAATCAGCCGAAATCGCCTTGAAATTGCTAATGTCATATCCGAAATCTGCCTGGGGACTAGAAAAGAAAGGGGAAACCCAAATAGTTTCAATCCCAAGGTCTTTTAAATAATCTAGTTTGGAAATAATGCCTTTTATATCTCCAATTCCATCTCCGTTGCTGTCATAAAAGCTTCGCGGATAAATTTGGTAAACAGTGGTAGTTTTGTACCAAGGTTCCTGTCCATGAACCCAGGTAGTGGCCAAAATAATCACCGCAATAAGTAATCCAGGTTTTTTACATTTTTTCCACATTTAAAATAAATTCAGTTTTTGTGCCTTTTTCATTACTGGATATGGTAAATCTTCCTTCCATTTCTTTCATTCGGTAGGCCATGTTTTTTAATCCATTCCCTTTTTTCTTTTCATTCACATCAAAGCCCTTTCCATTGTCCTGAACCCATAACCAAATTTGGAACGCTTCTACTCTTAATCCAATTTCGATAAAAGTTGCCTCGCTGTATTTGATGGCATTATTTACTGATTCCTTCGCCACTAACAGGAGGTTTCTTCTTTGCTGGTTTAATAAGCTTATATCGGGTATTTCGGAAGGGAAGTTAAATTGATAATCCATTTCCGATACCTCTAATAAATTTCCAAGTTCTTCTCTTAAATAAATAACTAATTGTTCCAGGGTTTTGGTCTCGGGATCCATACTCCAGATAATTTCTTTCATACTTCCTGCCAGTTTTCGACCGGTATTTGCAATTTCTTGTAATTCCCCCAATTGGCCATTTTGCTTCCTTGCATTTTCACTCAGAAGGGTAATAAGGGTTAATCCGGCACCAAAATCATCATGCAGTTCTTTACTTATTCGTCTTCTTTCTCTATCCTGGGTGTCTAAAATTTGTTGATTTATTTGTTTTTGTTGTTCCAAATAGGATAGTAGTATTTTTTCTTTCTCTTGTTTATAAAGGTAGAATTGCCGGGTAATACCGGCTGTCATTAATACAATTTCAACCATAATTCCCATGGTCATAAAGGAACCGGATGAAATGGGTAAATTGATATATCCACTGTGTCTGCCAATAACCATAACTGAAGCAGCCATGCTGGTTACGACCGCAAAAAAATAAAATAAAACTACAGTGTTTTTTCGAATGGATATTACCAATAAATAAATGGATAAAACCAAAATAAACAGGAAGTTGAAGATAAAATGTACCTGCATGTAGCTCGACATAAACCTTGGTTCCAGGTTGTTAACCCATGGCAAAAGTGGTAGAATGCCCGCCAAAATAACAACCATAGAAAGGATATATAGAATTCGTCGTACCAGTCCCTTGGGGTCGTAAACTTTACAAAATTCCATACAGGTAGCCATAAAAAAGCCAAGTGCGATTACACTTACCGGTGGACCCGTCTTGGTAGCCCATACCGGATGGTTGGGATATAAATACTGAAAGAAATAGCCTTCTGTCGCTCCTAACCAAACCAAAACAGATAAGGAGTAAAGACTATAAAAAATAAACAAGGGATTATAGGAATTAAAATAAAAGAATATTCCAAAAAAAATGGTTAATATCAAAATACCTGAAACAAATCCGGTAAGCAGATAAGCTGATTGAAGACTTTTGTATAAACCATTGGCCTCCAATAAGGTAATTGGCAATTGCAAGGTGCTGCCTTTATGCAGAATGTGAACAAAAAACTCGGAGCTTTCTCCTGACTCTAACTCGAATGGATAAACAAAAAGATTGGAATACACCGGTCGATTCGAAAATGGGTAATAGTCGCCCATTACCAAAGTATCCTTGACTAAAGTATCGTTTATCCTGTAAACTACCAACTGATTAAGTCTTGGATTTTCAAACTGAATAAACAAGGTTTGTTTTCCAACCTTGTTCATTATTTTAAAATGAATCCAGTAATTCTCCTTGCTAATTCCTAAGTTGAGGTCGGATAAGGTGTTTTGCTTAAATTTTCCTGACCGAAAGAGTTGTTTGGCTTGTTGGAATTGAATAGCGGTATCACCCTCTCCTAAATAATGAATTGCTCCAAATCCTATAGCCGTTTTTTCTTGTCCTTGGTATTCAATCGGTTGGGCTAGGGCAATACATGGAAACAGCCAAACTATGAACACAAATGGAATCCATAGTTTGGCTGGTGGTTGATGCATTAGCTCTTACTTATTTATGCCTGCAAGTAAGATAATTTTTGGGTGTTTTGATAGGGTTGGTTATAATTTTCACTTGTTGCTATTCTTTTACCAGTTTGGTGGTAAAAAGGATGGTGTTATTTTTAATAAAATCAGCCATGTAAATGCCTGTTGCTAAGGCATCTAAGTTGAATTTTCCTTGGCTAATCTCTGTCCGGGTAATTAATTTCCCGCTAAGATCCTTTATTAGTACTAATTCCGGAGTGAGTAAGGATTGAATGGTGAAATTTCCGGCTCCGGGGTTGGGAAATACCAAAGTTTCAGGATGAAATTCGTTCAATCCATTCGATAGTCCGTAAAGATAAATGTCGCTTACATTGCATTGCATTGCCAATTTCCCTTGATGCATGCCAAACTTTACTCCATTTATTGCTGCCGGAGAAGAGGACGGAAGTCCATCCGTTTTAAAACTAATTTGATCTATTCCGCTTGCAGTACCAATTACGTCAACCACCGATCCTTCTTGGTTGTTTTGTAAGGCAAAGTATACGGTTTGGCCATTTGCATAACCGGCAGTAACTTGTTGCAATTGTCCATTGTTGTTATTGCCTAACAAGGCAGTTGCAGCATTTGCCTGATTCCAGGTGAGTCCGTTGTCGTCTGTGTAATTTATTCCATGTTGTGTTAAGTTATTCCATTGTCCGTAACTGTATATGCGTCCATTGCTTTGATCTAAAATGAATCCGCTAACTACGGTTGAATAATCATTCCCCATGGATGGAACCCGAGCCTCCCAAGTTTGTCCTTCATTGGTTGAAACATACAAGGTGTGTATGCCGGTGTTATCATAGGCAATAAAGCTACCATTGTAATAAACCAAAGGGTCTGAACCTCCATTCAAGGCGGTTGGAACATCTATTTTAGCCCAATCCATACTGGTATTCAAATCTTTGTAATAGTAACCAGCGCTTCCCATGTTTAGAATAATAATATGGTCAAACAATTGAATTCCATAAGCTAATGTAACAACTCCTTGTCCGCTTTGAGGTAGGCCAACGGTGTCTAAAATATAGGTCGAGCCTCCGTCGATTGTGTAATAAACCATGGAGTAGGCCAAGTTGTGTATGGTAGTTAAGTATAGTTTGTTTCCTGTGCTTTGCATAAATCGGGGTGAGCCGGTTATGCCTGTTACCGTTATTTCTGTCCAGGAACTTTGGTCGGAATTAAGTTTGTTCAAAGTGGCTGTAAATCCATTAAAAACAGTTGAATACAGTTCGCCTTGGTGCGATTCCATTCCGGTTATAGCCAAATAGGTTACATTCGTGAGGTTAGTCGGCTGCCAGCTTTGGGACATTCCGCGCAGGCTTATCAAACAAAGGAGTAGGAGTAATGATTTCTTCATGTTTAATTAATTATACGAAGTACAGGATATTTCATTGATGAATTTGTCTAGGTTTTAATTTTTATTACCAATAGTTTATTTAGATGTTTGTTTGTCAGTGTTTTATGGTGTTTTTTGGTGTTGTTTTCTCTTTTTTATTGCTTGATTTTTTTGTATTTGGGGGCCCCATTCGCCACAATCAATTTTGCTTGCCCCGGAATAGTTGAAGGCGAATGGCCGGGCTTTCGGCTGTAGTCTTAGCCTCCTTCGCTAAGGCGAAAGGAGGCTAAGAGCTACTTGCCTCTATCCCTGGCCCGGCGAAACCCCAACCTATACAATTTTGTCCAATCAGTTTGTTTGGCTTTAGCAATAAGGTTGGTTTGGTGGTGGTTTATTTGGATAGGTTTTAAATTTTTAAGTAGTGTGGAATTTGTAAAAAAGATAAATCCAACTTACTTACATTTGCAAAAATTCTCTAATCTAACTAATTCGGATTTACAAAATGGAAGGTAATAAGTATTACGATTTGATATCTCAAACATTTGAATTCCCTCAAGAGGGTTTTGAAGTTATTGATAATGAACTGCATTTCAATGGTATCAATTTGATGGATATTATTGAGCAATATGGTACTCCTTTAAAAATCAGTTACCTTCCCCGGATTTCTCAACAAATACAAAAGGCAAAGCGTATGTTTAATGTTGCTTTTGCTAAAACAGATTATAAGGGTAATTATACCTATTGCTATTGTACCAAGAGTTCTCATTTCTCCTTTATTATGGAAGAGGTTTTGGAAAATGGTGCTCAGCTTGAAACATCTTCGGCCTACGATATTCAAATTATTAGGGCTTTGCACGAAACCAATAAAATTGATAAAAAGCTAACCATCGTTTGCAATGGCTTTAAAAGGGACGTGTACCAGGAATATATTTTGGAGTTGATAAATGATGGTTTCGAAAATGTAATTCCTGTACTCGACAATATGGAGGAATTGGAGTATTATAAAAATCACCTTACGAAACGAACCAAGTTGGGAATTCGAATAGCATCTGAGGAGGAACCTAAATTTGAGTTTTACACCTCTAGATTGGGTATTCGATACAAGGAAATTGTGGATTTCTACAAAAATGAGATTCATGAAAATCCCAAGTTTGAATTGAAAATGCTTCACTTTTTTATTAATACCGGAATTAAGGACAGCATTTATTATTGGAGTGAATTGAAAAAGTGCTTGGATGTTTACTGTCAGTTAAAGAAGATTTGCCCTGAATTGGATAGTTTAAATATTGGTGGTGGAATGCCAATTAAAACCTCCTTAAACTTTGAGTACGATTATGAATACATGATTGAGGCTATTGTTAGCAGAATTAAGCAGGTTTGTGAGGAAAACGATGTGCCTGAACCCAATATTTTTACTGAATTTGGTTCCTATACTGTTGGAGAAAGTGGTGCTACTTTGTATTCTGTTCTAGGACAAAAATTGCAAAACGATAGTGAATTGTGGTATATGATTGATAGTTCATTCATTACCACTTTGCCTGATACCTGGGGGATTTCCCAACGATTTATACTCTTAGCTATTAATAATTGGGATAAGGACTATCAAAGGGTTAACCTAGGTGGAATTACCTGTGATAGTCAGGATTATTATAATTCCGAAGCGCATTTAAATCAAGTGTTTCTTCCAAAAGCAGATAAAGAATCACCACAATATTTAGGATTCTTTCATACCGGCGCTTACCAGGAAAGTTTGGGTGGATATGGAGGAATTCAACATTGCCTGGTACCTGCACCAAAACATGTTTTAATTGATTTGGATGAAAATGATGAGGTAGTAACCCGATTGTTTGCCAAGGAACAGAGTTTTAAAAGCATGCTGAAAATCCTGGGTTACTAAGGTATAAAGGAAGGTGTTTGGAGCAGAAAACCCTTGATTATTCATAAAACCCAAATTAATCAATAGGAGGATTCCTAATCCGAACTACTTGATTTAGTAGGGTTTACCCCGAGTTAAGATTTTCTAATGGTTAATTTGGGTTAAATTTTCTTTCCAGGTGGAGGTAGGTAGGGGTTGCACCTCGGGCAACGATTGAGGCAGGTAGCCCACAGGACACCGACGGCGTTAGCCTAGGGGGACGAGGACTACAGCCGAAAGCGTGACCCGAACGCCATTAACTTGCAGATGGATGTTGCAGGAAATGGTGTTGGCGGAGGGGGCCCGCCAAAAATTAAACATACATTTATGTTGGATGATTCTCTTACAGGGATTGCCAGAAGAAATTTGATTTAAATATTTTTTGATTTTCTGTGCAAGGTTGAGCAATAGTTTTACTTTAGGTGCTCATTTAAATATGGCAGCACCTTTACCTCATTCCTCAGTTTTAAATTCCGATTCAACCAAGTATGGATCGGCATTGATAAGTCTCACAACCTTGTTTTTTATGTGGGGCTTCCTAACTTCCTTTAACGATATTCTTATCCCTCATTTAAAGTCTGTTTTTAGTTTGGGATACGGACAAGTGATGTTGGTTCAATCTTCATTTTTTATTGCCTATTTTTTGGTTTCTATTCCGGCAGGTGTTCTTGTGAGTAGGTATGGATATCGCAAAGGCATACTCACCGGATTGTTGCTGGCCTCTGCAGGTGCTTTTTTATTTTTTCCGGCCGCTGAAATGGTTTCATTTTCTATGTTTTTGCTAGCATTGTTTGTATTAGCATCCGGAATAACAGTTTTGCAGGTTTCTGCTAATCCTTATGTTTCAATCCTTGGTCCACCTGAAACAGCCTCGAGTAGGTTGAACCTTTCACAGGCACTGAATTCCTTAGGTCATACTATGGGACCGATGGTTGGGGCATTTCTTATACTGGGTCATGATGTTTTAACTGCGGAGCAAATTAAGACCCTATTACCGGAGCAGTTGCAGCAGTACAAGACCGAACAGGTTGATTTAGTTAAATTACCATATATTGGCTTAGCTGTTTCTTTGTTTTTGTTAATGTTGGTAATGGCTAAGGTTAAATTGCCTCAAACGCTAATTCAGGAAACATCCAATTGGGTTTCTTGGAAGAACACTCTCCGAAACAAAGGGTTGTTATTGGCTTCCTTGGCTATTTTCCTGTATGTTGGAGCAGAGGTTTCGATTGGAAGTTTTTTAGTTAATTTCTTTTCTCAGAAAGAAATAGGAGGTTTGAGCGAAAAGGAAGCAGGAAAGTTGGTGTCGTATTATTGGGGAGCGGCTATGGCAGGAAGGTTTTTAGGGTCTTACCTTATGCGTACATTTAATCCTCGTACACTATTATCCTGGGCGTCTACCGGCTCAGGTTTGTTGGTTTTGGCAACTGTTTTCGGGTCAGGGGAAATGGCCATGTATACCATTTTATCGGTAGGTTTATTTAATTCCATCATGTTTCCTACCATTTTTACCATTGGCATTAAGGGTTTAGGAGTGCTAACCGGACAGGGTAGTTCCATATTGGTTATGTGCATTGTTGGAGGTGGTATTATTCCGCTTATTCAAGGCAATATGGCTGACTTTTGGGGAATACAAACGTCCTTTCTGCTTCCGTTGGTTTGCTATGCCTATATTCTATGGTTTGCAAAAAGATCTGATACAAAAACCGATGTTCTAGCCGAATGAGCCTAACTCGCAGACACATAATAAAAACAATGGGAATAGTGGGTGGTGGATTGGCTGGAGGCATGGTTCCTTCGATAAGCCTATTGGCGGGAAGAGATTTTGTTTCCAAACGACCACTGGTAAAAAAGTTCCGATCGGTTGCTGTTGAAGCCCTTTTGAAGGAAATAGCCTCTTTTTTGCCGGATAAAGAGCTTGCCTGGCTATTTGAGAATTGTTTTCCCAATACCTTAGATACAACGGTTGATTTTTCGATGAAGAATGGAGAGCCTGATACTTTTGTGATAACGGGAGATATAAATGCCATGTGGTTGAGAGATAGTTCGGCTCAGGTTTGGCCTTATCTTTCTTTGGTAAATCAGGATCCGGATTTGAAACTTTTGCTGAAAGGGGTAATAAACAGACAAGCAAAATGTATATTGATAGATCCGTATGCCAATGCATTTAACAAGGGTAAATCCGGATTTGGTTGGAAAACCGACCTTACCGAGATGAAACCGGAATTGCATGAACGTAAGTGGGAAATAGATTCTTTGTGTTACCCGGTCCGATTGGCTTATGGTTATTGGAAGTCTACCGGTGATGGCACCGTGCTACAAGGGAATTGGAAAAAAGCAGCATTATTAATTTTGCAAACTTTTAGTGAACAGCAGCGAAAATCGGGAAAAGGCCCATACCATTTTCAAAGGAGAACCGAAACCCCAACTGATACAGTTCCACTATCAGGTTATGGAAATCCAACCCGAAAGGTAGGTTTAATACATTCCATGTTTAGGCCCAGTGACGATGCATGTTTATATCCTTTTTTGGTGCCGGCAAATTTGTTTGCAGTACAAAGCTTAATCCAATTGAGTGAGATTGCCGATGAAATTTGGTTAGACAAGGAATTGAAAATGCGTTTTTTGAGTTTAGCTAAAGAAGTACAGGATGCTATTGAGCAACATGCAATTGTAATTCACCCTGATTTTGGTAAAGTGTATGCCTACGAAGTGGATGGTTTTGGAAACTATTTATTAATGGATGATGCCAATGTGCCTTCTTTGCTTTCACTGCCTTATTTGGGAGCTGTAGATCATCAAAATGAGGTATATCAAAACACTCGGAAAATGGTTTTAAGTTCGTCTAATCCTTACTTTTTCGAAGGAACAAAAGCCAAGGGAATTGGAGGTCCACATGTAGGGTTGGAAATGATTTGGCCCCTTTCATTGATTATTCAAGGATTAACTACATCGAATGATTTGGAGTTAAATTACTGTATTGCTTCGTTAAAGGCTACTCATGCAGGTACCGGATTTATGCATGAATCCTTTCATATGAATGCGCCGGAGAGGTATACCCGCTCTTGGTTTGCCTGGGCCAATACTTTGTTTGGAGAATTAATATATCGAGTTTATAAAGAAAATCCGACTATGCTTCAAAAACAATTTTAACATGAAAAAAATATTCCTTTTAATGCTTTTGCCATTGGGTTTGTTAGCCCAAAAATCGGCTGTGGATTACGTTAACCCGATGATTGGAACTGCGGACCATGGGCATACCTATCCGGGAGCAACCACCCCTTTTGGAATGGTGCAGGTTAGTCCTGAAAATGGAAAACGTGGTTGGGATTGGTGTTCAGGCTATCATTATAGTTCGGAAAAATTGGTGGGATTTTCGAACCTACACCTTAGTGGAACAGGTTGTGCTGACTTGGGTGATATTTTACTCATGCCCGGAGTAGGAATAGCAAAAGGAAAGGCAGGGAACTATTTTTCTACCTTCCAACACATCACAGAACAAGCGAGTGCAGGGTATTATTCAGTGTTTTTGGAAGAAAGTAAAGTTAAAGTTGAGTTAACTTCTACAAATAGAGTGGGGGTACAACGGTATTATTTCCCAAATACCGATAAAGCCGATGTGATAATTAATTTGGGTTATGGTAATGATGACCATACCACAGAAACCTTTATTCAGGTAGAAGGAGCTAATCGGGTTTCGGGATATCGATATTCGAAAGGTTGGGCTGATAAGCAAAAGGTGTTTTTTGTTGCCGAGTTTTCCGAGGCATTTACTTCAAATTCACTTCGTCATGGAGGAAAAGCCAAAGGGAAGAATGGATTGGCAGTGTTCCGTTTTAACGCAAAAGACGGTGTGCCATTGGAGGTGAAGGTAGGGGTTTCCTGTGTCAGTATAGAAGGAGCAGAAAGAAATTTAAAGGCGGAAAGTGCCGGAAAATCCTTTGATCAAATTCTAGAGGAGTCTAGGGCAATGTGGCAAAAAGAGCTTGGTGTTATCTCGGTTACTTCCTTAACGGAGGCGGATAAAACAACCTTTTACACAGCCTTGTACCATACTTTCTTAGCACCAACTTTGTATGGAGATGTTGACGGGAAATACCGCGGTCCGGACGGACAGGTGCATCAAAGCGATTTTACAAATTACTGTACTTTTTCTTTGTGGGATACTTTTCGTGCTGAACACCCCTTGTTGACCATAGTTCAGCCCAAGCGAGTTCCGGATTTAATTAATTCCTTGCTTAATTTTCAGAATCAAGGAGGCTTATTGCCGGTGTGGACTTTGCAAGGCTGTGAAACCAATTGTATGATTGGTTATCACAGTGTGCCGGTAATTGTTGATGCCTATTTAAAAGGATTTAAGGGTTTCGATGTTCTCCAAGCCTATGAAGCCGCTAAAAAGAGTGCATTATCCGGGAAGCGGGGTTTAAAATTTTTGGATTCAGGAAATTCCTCCGATTATATTCCATGCGATAGAGAAGGTGAAAGTGTTTCAAAGGCCTTAGAGTATGCCTTTGATGATTGGTGTATAGCTCAAATGGCTTCCAAACTAGGGAAGAAAGAGGATGAACTTTTTTTTACCAATAGGGCTGGATTGTACAAGAATTATTGGGATTCCGGCACCGGATTTATGCGTGGGAAAACAAGCTTGGGTACTTGGGTTTGGCCATTTAATCCTATGCATGCAACCAATTTACAACATGAATATACCGAAGGTAATGCCTGGCAATATTCTTGGTTTGTTCCCCACGATGTGGAGGGTCTAGTCAAGTTGATGGGTGGTAAAGAACGGTTTGTAAATCGCTTGGATAGTTTGTTTACCCTCAAACTTGAGTTAGGTCCGGGTGCCCCCCCGGATGTTTCCGGGTTAATTGGTCTTTATGCACATGGGAATGAACCTTCCCATCATATTTCCTATTTATATGCGGCGGTAGGTTATCCGTCAAAAACCCATGAAATGGTTCGTAAAATCATGCGTACTTTGTACAATGATTCCAATTCAGGCTTATGTGGTAATGAGGATTGTGGACAAATGTCGGCATGGTATGTTTTTTCTTCCCTTGGATTTTATCCTTTAAACCCTTCTGACGGAAAGTATTATTTGGGAAGTCCTTTGGTTAAGGAAGCTACTTTGAATTTAGAAAACGGAAAGACTTTTACCATTAAGGCCCAAAATCAAAGTGAAGAAAATAGGTATGTGAAAAGTGTTACACTCAATGGAATACCTGTTGCACTTCCTTATATAACTAACGAGGAATTGCTTAATGGTGGGGTTCTGGAGTTTAGCATGACTAATAGACCCGAATAAACTGTTGAAACAAATAAACAAAGGTTATTAATTGAAAAGATAAACTTCTTAGGATTGCAAATTAGAACAAGCCAATGGAAAACAGAAAGTTAGGATTATCAACAGCCATTTTTATGGTAATGGGAACCATGATTGGATCAGGTATTTTTATAGTTAGTGCTGATATATCCAGAGTATTAGGAAATCCTTTGCTATTGCTATTGGTTTGGGTAGTAACGGGTGGCTTAACCTTAATTGCAGCGAATTGTTTTAGTGAATTTGCAGGGATGTTTCCTCAGTCAGGTGGGCAGTACCAATTTCTGAAGGAGGCGTTTAATCCCTTGTTGGCTTTTCTATATGGTTGGTCATTGTTTTTAGTTATTCAATCTGGAGCTATTGCAGCCGTTGCAGTTGCCTTTGCAAAATTTGCTGCTGTTTTGTTTCCATTTTTTAGTCCCGACAATATACTCTTGGATTGGGGAAGTTTTAAAATTAGTGCCGCTCAGCTATTGGCTATTTTTTCCATTTTTATTATCACTTTTATTAATACCAGGGGTGTTCACTATGGAGGTTGGGTACAATCAGTATTAACTGTAATAAAGGCCTCTACCTTACTTTTTGTGATAATTACTTCCATTTTTTTGTTTTCAAATGCTGATTCTATTCACCTAAATTTCAATGACTTTTTTAGCCTGGATAAGCGAACCTTCGCAGATGGAGCTTGGGTTTCAGAATCTTGGACAATTACAGCATTAATATCAGCGATGGGTGTAGCAATGGTTGGAAGTTTGTTTTCAAGTGATGCATGGAGTAATGTTACATTTATTGCTAATGAAATTGAAAATCCGAAAAAAAATGTTCCGAGAGCATTGGTTTTGGGTGTATTTGGAGTTGTTATGTTGTATTTATTAGCCAATGTGGGATATTTGTTTGTTTTGCCTTTGTGGGGTAATCCGGAAGGTGGGAATATTTTGGAAAAGGGAATACAACATGTTCAGGATGATAGGGTGGCAACCGGAGTTATGTCTTTAATTTTTGGACCTATTGGCGCTTCCATGATGGCTGTATTAATAATGATTTCAACCTTTGGCGCTAATAATGGGATGCTTCTTGCCGCCAGCAGGGTCTATCAAACAATGGCTCAGGATGGATTGTTCTTCAAAAATATGGCAGTTTTGAACAAGAACCATGTACCCGAAATTTCATTGTGGATCCAATTTGCCTGGTGTTCCATCCTCTGTCTATCAGGAAAATATGGGGATTTACTCGATTATGTCATGTTTGTGGTTGTGATTTTTTACATTTTAACTATTGTTGGTTTATTTATTCTTAGGAAAAAGTCGCCTAACCTAAATCGTCCTATCAAGGCATTTGGATACCCTTTTTTACCTATTGTGTATATTTTGGCTATGAGTGGATTTGTTGTTAACTTACTTTTGCAAAAACCAAACTTTACAGTACCGGGTCTGGCAATTGTTCTCTGTGGAATTCCAATCTATTATTTATGGAGAAAAATCAATGACAATTCCAATCCGGCAGTTTAGATACCTGACTTACCTGCCATGACCTATATTCTAAGAAATGCACTACTAATTAATGAAGGGAAGCGATTTTATTCCGATGTATTAATTCACAAAGGTAAAATTGAGAAAATTGCATCTTTCATTGATATCCCATTCAATTACATTGAGTTTAATGCCGAAGGAAAGTTGCTTTTGCCCGGATTAATAGATGATCAGGTACACTTCAGAGAACCGGGATTAACACACAAAGGAGATTTGTTTACTGAAAGTAGAGCTGCTGTTGCTGGAGGTATTACATCTTATATGGAAATGCCCAATACAGTTCCCGGGGCTTTAAGTCAAGACTTGTTGGAACAAAAGTATGAACGTGCTGCTCAAGTTTCACTAGCCAATTATTCATTTTACATGGGGACTTCCAATGACAATTTGGAAGAGATTTTAAAAACAAATCCTCAAACAGTTTGTGGTGTAAAAATATTTATGGGAAGTAGCACCGGTAATATGCTGGTAGATAATAGTTCAACCATTGAAAAAATCTTCTCCGAGGTCGATATGTTGATTGCAACCCATTGTGAAGATGATAAGATAATAAAAGGTAATCTGGATAAAATAAAAGCCGTACTAGGTGAGGATATTTCCCCGAATTATCATCCAATAATTCGAAATACAGAAGGATGCTACGCTTCCTCTTCAATGGCAGTAGCCCTTGCTAAAAAGCATGGAACCCGGTTGCATGTTTTGCATATTTCTTCAGCAAAAGAATTGGATTTATTTGAATCCATTCCTTTGGAGAAGAAGAAGATTACAGCGGAAGCTTGCGTGCACCATTTATGGTTTAGTGCGGATGATTATTCTGAAAAGGGAAATTTTATCAAATGGAACCCATCCATTAAATTCAACGAGGATAGGGAAGCTATACGAAAGGCCGTAAAGGATGGAAGAATAGATGTTTTGGCAACTGACCATGCCCCACATACTATCGAGGAAAAAATGCAAGGGTATTTAAAAGCCCCATCGGGCGGACCCTTGGTACAACATGCTTTAGTTGCTTTGTTGGAATTAGAAAAACAAGGTGTTTTCGATTTAGAAACCATTGTTCAGAAATATTGTCATAATGTTGCTCAACTATTTCAGATTAAGGATCGTGGATATATTCGGGAAGGATATTGGGCCGATTTGGTATTAGTTAACCACCACCAACCCTGGCTGGTTAGTAAAGAGAACTTATTGTATAAATGTGGATGGTCTCCTTTTGAAGGACAGGAATTTAGTTCGGCTGTTGAAAAGACTTTTGTGAATGGGAAATTAGCCTATTACAATGGTAAAATCAATGAAGTTGGCATGGGGATGAGATTAGAATTCAATAGATAGGGTCCATAGAAATTGGTAGTTGGGAGGTAGGTAGCGAATTTTTGAAAATGATCCCTTTTGTTGCGGTTTAAACTAAAAACTGCAATAGAATTCTATTACGGCTTTCAACTACGTCAAATACAAGTATTCCAGAACAATTTTTGACTTCAAACTAGTTCATTATTTTTTCTCTACAAAATTAAGCTGAAACCCCTTTCTTTATTGTATTTGAAAGCCTGATCACGATTTCTATTGCAGAATTAAGGTTTAATAGATACAAGGACAGGTTGAGATAAGCATATCAGTATGAGGTTGCGCCTCGGGCAACGATAGAGGCAAGTAGCTCCAAGCCAACGCAGCGTTTAGCGGAGTGGGCTTGGACTACAGCCGAAAGCGTGACCCGAACGCCCATGCAAGCATTATGGGGTTTAGCAAAAGTAGAGTAGGGCGAAGGGGGCCCGCATACTAAGAATAATAAAAATAAGTCAAAAGGGCAGGATGGACTTTCTCTGATTACCCAAAAAAGGGAAAAGCTGTTTTGTTCTTTACAGACAGAATTTATCGGGAAAATGGTTTAGCTATAACGGACGTAGGTATGTCTGATTTTTCTAGGTTTTTCCTTGTTAAGGCCAAGCAGAAATATGCGTTCGAAGCCTGGCACTATTTGGTCAATTGGTGTAGCGATTCCGTTTCTGTCGTACATATTATCGGAAATAAAGAAGCAATTATAGCTATTGGCACCGATAACACTTTGGTATTTAGGAATGACATTTTCCGTAATTTTTCGACCTTTTATACCAAGCCATTTTACCCCATCGTCGTAACTTTCACCTCGACTTAGAGCAAAATTGGCAGCACGAATTCCCCTTCCATTCCAGAAGGATAGAACCCCATTTTCGATTACAAGGCGTTTTATAATAATAGCGAAAAGAAGGTCAATACTGGATTTGTGAGGGCCTTTATTATTGGCTCTAACCTTTAATTGTCGAGCGCAATACAAAACTTCTTTGGTTGAAATGTTAGTGGTAAAACCATCACGGAGCGTAATTCTGGATTGATACTTGCCGATGGATTCAATTTGAACAATTTCTTCGAGGGTATAAATATTTAAAAGTGCTTTTATGGTAGCTAAGGCAACACAGTTTTCGGTTGTATCGAGATAAAATGAAGCAATATATTTTTTAATTGAAAGAGGTTTAGTTTTCATTTTAAGGTTTTGAAAGGATTGCCAAAAGGTAAATTTAATGAATGGATCACTACAATAAGATTAAAAATATACAAAAAATATACAAAAGAGTTTAAATAATGTAAAACAATTGTTGGTTTTTTATCTAAACCTTTGTTTTGTGAGATTTCCACATAGAGGGCAGATACTAAAAGAAACTTTAAATGCTTTTGGTTTAAAAACAAATGCAGTTGCAAAAGCTGTTGGAGTTAACAGGGTAACTTTATATACCTGGTTTAAAGATCCGGAATTAGGCATAGACAAAATTAGGAGAATTAGTCATAGTTTGAAAATTGATCTTAGTCAAAGTTTCCCTGAATTTCTAGTTGTAAATGATCCTTCCAATTCAAGTTTGTATTCCAATTCAGTAGAAAAAGTTCAACCTGATTTTGAACGTCAATTATTGGATCTTTACAAAAGATATACTCTTTTGTTGGAAGAACACCAAGAGTTGATAAGGAAGCACAATAGTTTGCTGGAAAAATTGAAAGGAAATTAAATTTTCCCTTCTGTATTTTTCATCATGTTATATAAAAACTCTCTTGCTCGGAAAAGTTGAGCTTTCACTGTACCAAGGGGTAAATCCAGTTGTTGAGCAATTTCTTCGTAGGAGAGTTCTTTATAGTAGCGTAATTCGACCAAATTTCGGTATCTGGGCTTTAATTTGTCAACTACGGCCCGCATGTGTTTAACCTTTTGTTTTTTAATTAGCCATTCCTCCGGGTCTAATGTTGCGGATTTTACTTCCACTGTAATTTCGCTTCCGTCGCCACCTTCAATAGGTTTGTCCAACGAGTAAATTTGCATTTTTTTTCTTCGTATAAAGTCAATGCAATTGTTAGTAGCAATTTTGAACAGCCAAGTACTGAAGGCATAATTAGGTGCATATTGGTGCAACTTATTAAAAGCCTTGCCAAATGCTTCAATAGTTAAATCATCTGCATCGTCCTTGTTGTTGACCATTTTAAGCAGCATGAAATAAACAGAATCTCTGTAACGATCCATCAATTCTGCATAGGCTTTTTGATCACCATCAGTTAATGCTTGCTGAACCAACTTGTAGTCGTATTCGGCTTTAGAGGAGAGGTTTCCTACTTCCATTGAGGTTCTTTTGCAAAAAGGTTAGTAACCGAGAAAAACAGATTAAAAAATACCATCAACAACTCAAGTATTGGCGAAAGTAATAATAAATCTTTTTCTCCTATCCATTTAGATATTTTCCACCAAATAATCCATTGAATAAGCATTTTCACACCAAGAATGATTAATAGCCATTGCCAATTATATTGAAGAGCAAACAAGGCAAGTAAGCAAATCCAAGAAAAAAATTGTGCAGAAAAAAACCATCCTAGCCAGAATTTATGGCTTGCTTTGTATAATCCACCTGTTGTTAAATGTCTTCTTTTTTGTCTAACCCATGCTGTCCAAGACGCCTTTGGTGCTGAGATTGTATGACTTTCTTTTCTTATTTCGATGACCGTATTTTGATTTGTTGCCACCTCGTTTACGAATAAATCATCATCTCCACTTCGGATATGGTTGTGGCTTCCAAATCCTTTGTTTCTAAAAAAGATTGTTCGGCGATAACTCAGGTTTCTTCCAACTCCCATGTATGGCATACCCAACAAGGCAAAGGAAAAATACTGCATCGCAATTTGAAAAGTATCAAATCGAATGAGTTTATTTAATAGGCCGGGTCTTTTTTCATAGGCTCCATATCCTAAAACCAATTCAACTTTATCCGAATAATTGCTTTGCATACCGGCAAGCCATTTGTTGCTTAAAGGTTTGCAATCTGCATCCGTAAAAAGTAAGAGTTCGTATTTTGCTCCTTTTATTCCTAATGTTTGAGCGAATTTTTTTCCGGATAAAATAATTTCTTCCTCATCCAAATTGATGACTTTGAAATTGGCATGTTCCTTGGCAAAATCCTTTAAAAAAAGCAAGGATTCATCATAACTATGATCATTCACTACGATTACCTCAAATTCCGGATAATCTTGAGCCATAATTAATGGAAGGTTCTGTTGTAAATTTTCTAATTCATTTTTAGCACAAATAATAATAGAAACCGGTTGAACCTTATTTAATGTTTTAGGAGGTTGGTAGAATGCAAGTCGGGAAAAAACAAAGAGGTAATAGCCCCAGTATATCAACAGGGATAATAACAATAAAATAAAAAGTACGATACCAACTACTCCGGCCTGATCAATTTGAAACTCCATTTATGCTCTTTTCGCTAAACAATTAGCAAAAATATCCGCACGGCCTCTGTCAAAGTTTACCTTTGTCCGATTTTATACACATGGGGTTAAATTTTAGCATTAAAGCCATAGACAAGCATTCCCAAGCTAGAAGGGGTGAGTTATTGACAGGTCACGGTACCATACAAACGCCAATTTTCATGCCGGTTGGAACCGCAGGAACCGTTAAAGCAGTTCACCAACGTGAACTATATTCTGATATTAATGCCGAAATTATTTTAGGAAATACCTATCATTTATACTTACGACCGGGAACGGAAATATTAAAAAAGGCCGGGGGATTGCATCAGTTTAACGGTTGGCATCGACCCATCTTAACCGATAGTGGGGGGTATCAGGTTTATTCGCTTGCCAATAATCGGAAAATTACCGAGGAAGGTGTTAAGTTCAAATCCCATATTGATGGCAGTAATCATTTTTTTAGTCCGGAAGGTGTTATGGATATCGAAAGAGCTATTGGAGCTGATATTATCATGGCTTTCGATGAATGTACACCTTATCCATGTGAGTTTTCTTATGCTAAAAAGAGTATGGAATTGACCCATCGTTGGTTAGATCGTTGCATTAGTCGGGTGCAAGAAACTCAACCATTGTATGGATACGAACAATTTCTTTTTCCTATAGTTCAAGGTAGTACTTACCATGAATTAAGGAAACAATCAGCCGAATACATAGCTTCTAAAGGCGCAGAAGGAAATGCTATTGGTGGTTTAAGTGTTGGCGAACCAGCCCACATGATGTATGAAACAGTGCAATTGGTGAATGAAATTTTGCCAAAGGATAAACCCAGGTATTTAATGGGAGTTGGTACTCCTGCAAATATTCTCGAAAATATAGCCTTAGGGGTTGATATGTTTGATTGTGTGATGCCAACCCGAAATGCAAGAAACGGTATGATTTTTACCTGGCAGGGTAAAATCAATATCCGAAATGAAAAGTGGAAAGACTGCTTTGAACCAATTGATCCACAAGGCTCAGCTTGGGTAGATCAAAATTATAGTAAGGCATACCTACGTCACCTATTTTATTCCGGTGAAATGTTAGGCCCCATGATGGCCTCTGTTCATAACCTAACTTTCTACCTGGATTTGGTTCGAACCGCCCGAACCAAAATAGAAGAAGGGGTGTTTATGGAATGGAAAAATTCCGTTATAAACGATCTGGACAGGAAGCTTTAATTAAAATTTGCCTTTCTGAATATAAAAGTCCGCAATATCCCTTCGCAATGCTTTTGGGTTGATAGGATACGACTTGAGTAAGCCGGAAACCAGTTTGTGCATATACCATTTGGTAAAGCCATCTGCATAGCTATCGATGGCGTTTTTTGCAGCTAGTTTAGCATTTTCAAGTGCATCATACAAAAACAACTGAGCCATTTTGGTTTTAATTTCCAATTCTTTTGCCTCTATTCCTCCTTTCGATTTTAATTTAGAAACTCTTAAAAAGGCTGATTCAGTTAAGAAAGCCATAGCTAAGATATCGGATAGATTCATCACAATTTCTTGTTCTTCTACCAGTTTGGATTTTAATTTGCCTCCGGCTGAACCGGTAATTACCATAAATACGGTTTTTAGGTTATTAACCAGTTCCATTTCTTTTCCTAAATATCCTCCACCTGAAAATGGATTCCAATTGTTAAGAATATTAGCCGGTACTGATTTCATGGCAGCTTTCATGTCCAATTCTTTGGTTTGAAAACCTCGTTTGTAAAATTCAGCCAAGGATAGCATTCTGTTAATTTCATTAGTGCCTTCGTAAATTTTGGTAATCCTGGCATCTCTGTAGGCCATTTCAACCCCGGTTTCCATGGAATATCCCATGCCACCGAATATTTGAATCGATTCATCGGCTGCATTACACATCGCTTCTGAACCATGGATTTTTAAAATTGCACATTCAATAGCATACTCCCGCATGGCATTGATTTTAGCCTCATTTCCCGAACTGCCGGAATCTAGTAATTCCTTATGCTTTTTGTCTACGTCGGCTCCAACACGATATACACCTGATTCTAAAACAAAGGCTGTGGTGGCCATTTTTCCAATTTTTTGTTTCATAGCTCCAAAACTGGAAATTGGAACCCCAAATTGGATGCGTTGGTTGGCATAATCAATAACCTTTTCCATTCCAAATTTAATTCCTCCAACTCCTCCTGCAGCAATTTTAACCCTACCACTGTTCAAGATATTTAAGGCCATGTTGAAGCCTTTTCCCCTTTCCCCAAGCAGGTTTTCTTTGGGAACTGGACAATTATTGAAAAACAATTGGACGGTGGAAGAAGCTTTAATTCCCATCTTTTTTTCTTCTTTTCCAATATCAATTCCTCCAAAGTTTTTCTCTACAATAAAGGCACTGAGTTTGTCATCGGTATCTATTTTGGCAAAAACAATAAATACATCGGCAAATCCTCCGTTGGTAATCCACATTTTTTGACCGTTCAATAGGTAATGGGTTCCTTCAGAATTTAATACTGCCTTGGTTTTCCCACTGTTAGCATCTGAACCGGCACTTGGCTCTGTTAAACAGTATGAACAGGCCAATTCTCCTGTAGCTATTCCGGGTAAATATTTGGCTTTTTGTTCCTCATTTCCATACCATACAATAGGTAAACTCCCAATGGAGGTTTGACATCCAATAGTAGTTGCAAAGGAAAATCCCAACGATAATGCTTCTGTGTATAATAAACCGGTATTAAAATCCAATCCCATGCCACCGTATTGCTCATCGATAGAAACGCCACATAGACCTACTTCAGAAGCTTTTCTGAAAATTTCCAATACTTTTTCACGATCTTTTTCAGCATCTAAAGTGGCTACCTTCTCTAATCCCATTCCATGAACTTCCCTTAACATAAAATCCTTCACTAAATCGAATACCATTTTTTGCTCTTCCGAAAATTCTTCAGCAATAAAAACATCCGATGGATTGGAATTTTTTAAAAGAAATGAGCCTCCTACTAAATTTGATGACATAGTTTAAAATTTGGGTTGCAATTTTAACTAAAAAAGCTTGGAAATCATGGATTACACATGATTTCCAAGCTTTTTTAATGTAATTTGTAAATTTAGCTGTTTAACTTGACCAAAATCTTCTTGGCTTCTTCCTGGAATGCTTTATCTTCCAGCATCAATTCTTTACGGCAAGGAAGATTGACTACTGCATTAAAATAAATCTTTGCACGCTCCTTTTGCCCCATTTCTAACAAAGTTTCTCCATAATAAAAGTTATTTCCGTGGTCCTTTGGAAAATACCTAAGCGATTTCTCAACCAATTTCACCCCTACCTTATCATTAGGCCAGGTTATCATAAAGGGAATATAGGGTGCCTTAATGTTCAATAATCCCAAAATTTTGAAACCGGATGCACAATTATACATAGAATCCAGCTTAATTAATTCTTCGGTATGGCCTTTCATTTTAGCTAATAAGCCATCTTTGGCGCATTTCATAATTCCATTTGTTTCTCCCCAAAATCCCATGCCGGTAATGTACTCGAACCGAATGGCTGCAGAACTTGGATAAACTCTTACCAAGTATTCTCCTAATGCCTTGGTTTTCTCAAAACGCATCCGTTTCTTTTCTATATCAGTTTCCACAAAACGGGCAATGTAATTATGACAACGCATCAAATACAAACCTGAAATCTCCCTTTCTTCTCCTCGATTGTATTGTTTTTGAAAATAATCCAATGCTTTGTAAATGAAGTCTGGCCTGGCATGAAGTCCGTTCGCCCCTTCTGCCCTTCGCTCATACCAAGCTATGCCTTCGGCTCTATTTTCTGCTGAAAATGAGCTAAATAGCAAAATTGCAAACAAGGAAAATGATAGCAATCGCATAGCTTTTTTTTGCTAAGAAACGATTCTTTTTGAATCTAGATACATCTTGTTGATTTTTTTTAAGAACATTTCATCAAAAACTTCTTCTGCCTATCGTTTGGATCGATACCTTTGTCTCTCATGAGTTTCGTTTATCCTGCATTCCTAGCGGCTCTAATATCCATAGCGATTCCCATTGTTATTCACCTGTTTAATTTCCGTCGGTTTAAAACAGTTTACTTTCCGGATGTCAGCTTTTTAAAACAAATTCAAGTTGAAAAGCAAACTCAGAATCGACTCAAACATCTTCTTGTTCTATTAAGCCGAATCCTGGCCATTGTGTGCCTGGTCCTTGCTTTTGCTCTTCCCTTTTTTAAAAATGACTCTAACCCGGTCGGTGATAATTTGAAATCTGTAAGCATTTTTGTCGATAACTCCTTTAGTATGGAGCAAGTTGATGAAAACGGTACGCTATTGGAAGCAGCCTTGCTGAGAGCCAATGAACTTGTTAAAGCCTATGGCCCCGCCGATAAGTTTCAAATTATTACAAACGACCTGGAGGCAAAACATCAACACCTGCTGAACAAAATGGAAATTCAAAAGGAGTTGGAACTTATTAAATCTTCCCCGGCTTCCCAAGGTCTGCATAAAATATTGCAACGTCAAGATCAAGCACTGCAAGAGGGAGGTTCCATTAATAAGGATATTTATATTCTCTCGGATTTTCAAAATCACATGATTGATAATCCTTTAAAAGGTGTTGATAGCAGTGCCCGGGTTTTTTTGGTTCCTCTTCAGGCTAATCCCGCTTCCAATGTTTATTTGGATAGTTGTTGGTTCGCTTCCCCAATTCAGCAGCTTGGGTCAGAAGCTGAACTCAAAATTCGTTTGGTAAATAATAGCAAGGAAAACAGAGAAGCTATTCCGGTAAAACTGACACTTAATGGTGTGCAAAAAGCTTTAACCACCATTTCCATCGGCCCCAATCAATCGGTCAATTCTTCCCTGAAATTTAAAGTTGATAAACCTGGCTTCTTTCAGGCTGTATTGCAAATTTCCGATTATCCCGTGGTTTATGATGATGCTTTTTTCTTCTCCTTTTCGGTGGCAAGTAAAATTAAGGTGCTTTGTGTTTATGAATCAAATGAGCCAAAATCAATTGCCTCTCTCTTTAACTCCGATCCCGGTTTTATTTATCAATCCCAAAATATTGGCTCTATTAAATTCGATGAACTGAAAACCTTTGATTTGGTAATTCTTTATCAACTTAAACAATTAAGTAGTGGTTTAGCTCAAGAAGTAGGTAACTTTGTTAAGATGGGGCATTCAGCCTTATTAATTCCTGCTGCTACCATTGATTTCCCCAGTTACAATTCCTTTCTTTCCGAAAATCAGCTTCCCGGTTTTATTGCTGCCGATTCAAGCTTGGCTAAAGTGAAATCAATCGAATTCCAAGCTCCTATTTATAAACAGGTTTTTACTACCAAAGAATCGAATGTGGATTTGCCCATGGTAAAAAAGCATTTTACTACTTCGGGAAATGGATCGGTAGAAAAACTTCTGCAACTTAATAATGGAGATGGTTTCTTGATGAAATCCGGAAAATCTAATTTTTACTTGCTTAGTTCCCCTCTAGACGAAAAAGCTACCAATTTTACAAAACATGCGCTTTTTGTTCCAACCTTGTATAATATTGCATTGTTCAGTGTTCAGCAAATGGAATTGTATCAGGAAATAGCTGAAAATAACCACTTCGAAATTAAAACGCCTGAATCTAAATCAGAAACATCCGTGAAGGTTACCAATGGCAAAGGATTTGAATTTATTCCTGAACAAACTTTGGAGTCGAATAGCTTGGGTATCAACTTGCATGGCCAGGTAAAAGTGGCCGGAAATTACTGGATTATGAATGGAGCCGACACTTTGGGTAGTTTGGCCCTCAATTATCCCAGACACGAAAGTGATTTAAGGTTCTTAGAAGGAAGTAAACTTACTCAATGGATCGAAGAAGCCGGTATTAAAAATGTCGAATTGTTTCAACCCAATACTCATAATCTGAGCAATTCTGTCGCCAATATGCGTCAAGGAAGCAAGCTATGGAGAATTTTTCTCATGCTGGCCTTGGGGTTTTTATTGGTCGAAGTTGCTTTGTTACGTTTTTGGAAAACCTAAGCTCTAATCCATGAAATCCCTTTACAAAAACCTTCATGTAATTGACCCCCAATCTCCTTTCCATGGTGAAACCGTAGACCTGGTGGTAGAGAATGGAACCATTTCTGAAATTGGCTCAAACTTAGGTGAACAAGGTGTTTCTTTTCAGAAAAAAGCCTACATTTCGCCGGGTTTCTTCGATTTACATACTCATTTTGGCGAACCGGGTTTCGAAACTAATGAAACCATTGACTCGGGTAGCAAAGCTGCCTTGAAAGGTGGTTTTACCGGAGTTTGCCTAATGCCCGATACCAACCCTGCACTCGATAATCGCCAAAGTATTGAGTTTGTAACTAGCAGAATCAAGCATTCCGGATTGGCTATTTATCCTGCAGGTGCTTTAACCCAACACCGCAATGGAAAGGATTTAGCCGAATTGTTCGATATGCAACTCGGAGGGGCTGTTGCTTTTACCGATCATAAACGTAGCATCGCTGATCCCGGACTTATGCAACGCGCCTTGCTCTATGCCAAAGGAATCAATGCCTTGGTAATGAGTTTTCCCGATACCAAAGAAATTAGTGGCTCCGGTTTGTTAAATGAAGGCGTGGTTAGTACCAAATTGGGTATGAAAGGTATTCCAAATATTTCCGAGTTTCTGGCTGTTACCCGCGACATTGCTTTGTGCGAATACCTTGGAACCCGGGTGCATTTTTCTTGCATAAGCACTGCCGAAGCTATTGATGCAATTCGAAACGCTAAAAGGAAAGGACTTCCAATTACCTGCGACGTTTCTGCACATCACCTCTATTTTACCGATGAAGATTTGTTGGATTTCAATTCCAATTTAAAACTAAAACCTCCTGTTCGAACTGAGTCCAATCGTCAGGCATTGATACAGGCCTTGCTTGATGGCACCATTGATGCCATTTGCAGCGATCACCGCCCCGAAAGTATCGAGGCCAAAGATGTGGAGTTCGATTATGCCGCTTACGGTGCTATTGGCTTGGAAAGTTTTTGGGGTGAACTGGGTGTGGCCCTTGGTAATAAACTGGATTTGAGTAAGTTAATTGAATTGGTTTCTATTCGACCTCGACAAATATTAAATCTCACGATTCCTCAAATTGCGGTTGGAGCTGAGGCTTCATTTGTTATTTACGAAACGGAAACAGAATACCTTTTCTCGGCTGCTGATATTGTTTCTAAGTCGCAAAATTCGCCTGTTTTAGGTCGAACATTAAAAGGGAAGGTGCTCGAAACCATCGTCTGATTGGTAGTTTATTTTCTTGATTTTTATGCGGGCCCCTTTTCGCCCTCTGATTTTCTGCAAAACCTAAGCTTGGTAGAAGGCGAAAAGGTCACGCTATCGCCCATAGTCTTCGGTCAGCTCCGTTAACACTGCGCTGGCCTTCGAGCTATTTGGCTCTATCGTTGCCCGACCGAACCCCAAAGTTTATAAGAATTTCAAAAATTAGCGGTAATCAAAGTTGCTAATTTGGTATGAAATTCTATTAATTGTAAGGATTTTGCAGGAATGTTTGGGGTTGCAGTCCGGGTAGGGATAGAGGCAAGTAGCCCACAGGCACCCGCGGCGCTAGCTAAGGGTGGCGAGGACTACAGCCGATAGCCCGACCATTCGCCTTGCCATCATTCAGGATAGCACTTTGTTCGGTGGCGAATGGGACCCGCCAAACAACAAAAAAATTAATCTAAAACAAAAATGAAAGTCATGGTACCATGTTGTTCTTTGGTACCGTCAAAGCTTGGGTTAAACTTGGTTGCAAATGCAGCCTGACGGGCTTTTGCGTATAAAATTGGACTTGCAGTTGTACTACCTCTGGCGCCAGGTTCTGCCCGCACCACATCGCCCAATTCATTAACAATAATTTCTACCACCACTTTGCCTTGGTCTTGAGAATCATCAAATACGGTAGGTTTTTTAACCAAGGAGCGGCCTTTTAAATTGTACCGTATTCCTTTTCCAACGCCAACTCCCGGGCCACCGCCACTACCTCCATTTCCATCGGTAAGCGGGTTCCCATCCGGACTACCTTCATTACCGGCCTGACCGCTATTTCCATCTCCACCACCAGAATTTTTGGTACGCGACCTGAATTTATTCAAGGCATTCATTAATTCATTGCTGGGTTGAGGCTGAGGTTTGACTTGTTCAATAGGGGCATCCGGTTTTTTAACCGATTCTTTGGCGTCAGGTTTAGCGTTGAGGGCTACAGACTCTTCTGCTTCGGAGGTGAGGATATTTTCAGCTTTATTTGGGCTTGATTGCGTGTTTGGACTTGGGTTTTGAGGAACAGGTGAAGGATCTGAGATATTGCCCATTTGGTCGTTTTCCACATTTCCGGTACCTTCAATAAAATTACCGAAATTAACTTCGATACCCGGGGCAGGACTATCTGGATAGGGAGGATTAGGAGTTTTGATAGTCAGAAGAATAAAAATCAGAAAAATGAGGGCGTGAAAAACCAAGGTAATTACCATGCCCCAAATCCTTGAACTATTGTCTTTTTCTGCAGTAATCATCCGAGGTTGAATTTACCCATTAGGTGATTTGGTTGCTAAAATCATTTTAACATTGAGGCGGTGACCAATTTGTAATACATCAACCACATCCTGAATGCTTAGTGTATTGTCGAATCGAAGCACTACGGTTGGGTCCTGGGTTCGATCTACTTCGGTTTTTATGGCAATTTCTAATTCTTCGAAAGCGACAGGAACATTGTTAATGTAATAATGATGGTCTTTATCAACACTAACAGTAATTTGTTGTTTGTTCATTGTTTGACTTTGTTTACTATTGGGCAAAGTCAATTTTATGACGGATGGATTTACCAAGGTGCTGATAATGAGGAAGAATAAGAGTAGAAAGAACATAATGTCATTCAAACTCGAAGTTGCAACCTCGGCGGTGTGAAATCTTTTTTTGCGAAGATCCATGATTAAGGTTATTTGCCGGGTTCGTTAAGGATATCAAGGAAATTTAGAACAGCCAACTCCATGGCATTGATTCGTTTTTCGAGAAGTGCGTTCAACCAGTGAAAGCATATGAAAGCCAACACACCAACAATTAAACCTCCGGCGCTTGTGACCATTTTTTCATATAAACCTCCTGCAATTAATCCGATGGAAATGTTATCGGCCAGAGAAATGTTGTAGAAGATTTTAATAACACCCAGAATGGTTCCGATAAAACCAAACATGGGCGCCACACCGGCAACGATAGAAAGTACGTTGATACCTCTTTCCAATTTGTAAACTTCTTGTTTTCCGGCAGATTCCATAGCGTTTTCGATTTCTTCAACCGGGCGCCCGATACGTGAAATACCTTTTTCAAGTACTATCGCTACCGGACTTCCATTGGAACGGCAATAGTTTCTGGCCCCTTGCAAATCACCTTTTAGGATCATATCGCGTAGGGTGTTAAGTAAATTGGAGTCTTTATTTTTTGCCTTTATTAGAACCAATAGTCGTTCAACCAGGATAAAAACGGTAATAACGGATAGAATGGCAATAGGAATCATTATAATTCCCCCTTTGAGTATCATTTCCCAAAGCGAAAGGCTGGTTTCGGTTGGAACAGCAGCAGCTGGAATACTAGGAGTTGGAAGTGAATCTTGCACTTGGGCAAGCAGGGTCAGGACTGAATTCATCATAGTTGTTTCGATCTGAATGTAAAGTAAAGGTGTCCTCTACGAACTAACGCAAATCACCTTTGCTTATTGCGAAGGTAGTTTGCTTGGTTGTGAAGGATTGGGAATGAAGCTTGTACTTTTAAACAGGCAAATGTTGGAATAGGGTTGGGCGAAAGTGCGGGAAATAGGGGTATACTAAAAACAGGGTAAAGCTTTAAAAGCTCCAATCAGCCATGGCTTTTCGCTTTTGTCGTAGGAATTTTTTGTGTTTCCGGTTTTCTTGATATTCTAACTTAAGTTGTTTGACCACCTTGGGTTTAAAAATGCTTCGGTATAATCCACCAAGAAAAAGTTTAACTCGGATGGCATAGTAGGGGGAGTTTAAAACCTTTTTAATGGCAGGTTCTTTGGTGAAAACGTGGCTATAACCAATACCGGCACCAATACCCAGCCAGTGAAAAATTCGATAATGTGCGTTAATTCCGGCGGAGGTAAAAAGGAGATTGGAGGTAACTCTTCGACCTTTGATTTCTTTGGATAAGGTATTGGTATCAATTTTCCCTTGGCCTAATCCCAGATTAAATGGAAAACTCACTTCCCAGCGGAAGTCTTCATAGGCAACATATTCAAAAAATGGGCCCATGTAGGTTAGTTTTAATTGTTGTTGAACGGTATCTTTTTCTCTGAAAATCACATCCAGTGGACGAACTTTACCTAGAAAAAAGAAGGAATATCCAAATCGATAGCGGTGATATAATTCGATACCGACCTTGATCCCATCTATTTTAGTGGAAGGTTTGGCAAGAAATAAATTACGGTCATCAAAACCTGCCACTAAATCAAACCAAGGTTTCTTTTTTAGAAAAAGGCTATCTTTTTTAATATCCCAAGTGAGGGTGTCTACCTTAAATGTTTGACTCAAAAGTTGGAAACATGCTAGGCAAAGCAACAAGGTGATAAAAGTTTTCATGTTGCCGAGATGAACCTTTCTTTTCCGGATAGGTCAACATGGGAAAGTGTTTTCCTTCCGGATGTTTCACGGATGATTTGTTGAGTTTCTTCTCCGAGTTTCGAATTGATTTCTAGCCATGCCTGTCCGGTTGGAGCCAGGTGATGTTTCATGAAATTTCCAATGGCATTATAAAATACTACAGGATCTCGATCCGGAACAAACAGCGCACTATGAGGCTCATGGTCTAATACATTGGCATCCATTTCCAATTTTTCCTTTTCCATTATATAAGGTGGGTTAGAAACCACCAAATCAAAAACCATGGACTCCTCTAATTGAAATTGGTTTAAAAGGTCTTGACGGATATATTCTACCTGCAGCCCCAATTTTAAGGAATTTTGTCGGGCTACCTTCAGCGCATCCGGACAAATATCCAATCCAAAAACGTTTGCATCAGGGAATATTTTCTTTAGCGATAAAGCGATACAACCGCTTCCTGTGCATAAATCAATAATCTGTTTGGGAGCTGTTTTATTTTGATAATTTTCTCGGATAAGTTCAATTAATTCTTCGGTTTCCGGTCTAGGAATTAATACAGAAGAGTTTACTTGCAGGATTAATCCATAAAATTCAGTTTCCTCAACAATGTATTGCCAGGGGATTTGTTTCTTTAATTTTCGAATCACTTTTTGAACCACCAGAATTTCAGACTCAGAAAGTCGTTTGGTAGGTTCAGAAGCAAGCTGAATGGGAGTAATTCCAAAAAAATGTTTCAGCAAAAGCCGAAATAATAACTGTAAAGTTTCGGTCTGGTAATATTCATTCAGCTCTTGGAAAAAGTAGAGCTTAATTCTATCCAGCCGATTGCTGGGAGGCAAAGGCGCAATCACATGGCAAAAGTAAATATTAAATTAAAAATCAAACACATGGAGTTTCTTTGCTGAAGGAATTTTGGCACATAGGAGGAAATTTCCTTTTTATTTAAAAGAGGGATTGAATAGGAAGTTAATTCAAGGTAAAGCAGTATTTTTCTGTTGAACCCAGATTACGAATTAGAAATGCATAAACGAGTTAAGGATTTGTAAATCAATTTGTTTGTTCAAATTGATAACAACTTCTTACTCGGGGTAAGCCCAACTAAATCAAGAAGTTCGGATTTGGAATCCTCTTATTGATTAAATTGGGTTGAAATGGGATTTTTATCCTTGTAATTTATGAAATAACCTGCACCCCATTTGATAATTGAGGAAGATAAAATTCAGCCTGGTAACCTGTTGCCAATGCATAGTTTTTAGCAATAAATTCTTGGAATTGGTTCAGTTTGGATGGTTCTATTAAGGCTAAGGCACAACCGCCAAATCCTCCTCCCATCATTCGGGCACCAAGGCAAAAATCCATAGAAATTGCTAATTCAACTAAGGTGTCCATTTCCTTTCCACTTACTTCATAATCTGCTTTTAAGGAAAGGTGGGATTGGGTTAAAAGTTTTCCAAATTGTATCCAGTTTTTTTCACGTAAGGCTGAGGCACTTTTCAGAACCCTTTGATTTTCAGTTATTACATGCCTGGCTCGTTTACGTATGGTTTCATTTTCCAATAAAGCTAAATCGTTTAATTCTGCGGAGGCCAGGTTTAAGATGTTTTTTTTATGTTGGATTCCGGCCAGAGCCAATTCACTTTCAGCTCTTCGCTCATTGTACTTGCTTTCAACGAGTTTCCTAGGCTTACATGAATTAATTACTACCAACTGGTACTGATCCAGTTGAACCGGGATTTCAATACAATCTAATTTTTGGCAATCCAATTGTAAGGCAGTATTTTCTTTTCCGTTGGCAACTGCAAATTGGTCCATGATACCACAATTCATTCCAACAAATCCGTTTTCAGCCGATTGTCCCCAAAGAGCCAAGCGGGTTCGGTTTATTTCTATTTGGTTAAAATGACAAACCATATAACACACCAAAACTTCAAGAGATGCAGAAGAAGATAATCCGGAGCCGCGTGGAATATCACCCATAAATACCATATCCAAACCTACCAATGGTGCTTGTGTAGCATGGTAAACTTCTAAGATTGAACCTGCTACATAGGCAGACCAAGAGCCTGCTAATCGGGTTGAAAGTTCTTTCTCATTGATTTGAAATTCTATGGGTTCATCCGGTAAATTGCAGGAAAATATTCTAAACTTATTGAGGTTGTTGGGTTTAGCCATCGCATAGGTGCCAAGTGAAATGGCAGCCGGAAGTACCCAGCCACCGTTGTAGTCGATGTGATCACCCATTAAGTTTATTCGACCGGGACAAAAAAAGGAGTTTCCCGCTAATCCAAACTGTTGTTGGAAGGTAGAGAAGATTTTTTCTAGAACCGACTTATTCATTATTCGCCTTCTTAATTATTTCGAATGCAATGGTATGACTTTCTCCTAAGTGGTCGGTTACGTTTAATCGATGTTTACCCGGTTCCGGATTAATTTGGATTTCATGTAGGGTAGTGGTGGTGGTAATAAATTCTCCATCCAAGGACCAATAAACACTTGCATTTTCTTGTTTGTGAGTGGCTCTGCAAATAATTCCAAGCTGAATGTTTTCATGGTTTCGAGGTATAAAAATTTTGGCATTGGGAGTTGGGTAAACTAAGCCCAATTGGGTATCTACATCTTTGGGATCGCAACCTGGTTTAAAAGGAGGTAAGGATTTGAATCCCGGGTTTTTTGCCTTAAAATACCATTCTTCAACAGGATTAAGTACAAAATAGACTTCTTTTTCCATTTCAGAAACCTGATAGCAATCCCCTGTAACTCGATGTAACTTTTCTTTATCCAAAAACTGCATTTTATGATAGGAACAGATTTGGATGTGATTGCTATTTTTCTGAACCCATTCAATTTGGGTATTCGGGCATAATTCGGAGGGTGGTAATCCACTTTGAGAGCAGAGTCGGACTTGTTTTAACGAGTAGGAGGGAGTTTTAAACCAATTTGATCTTGGAAGTGAACTGAAAATGTCAAAAAGAAGTGGTGCAGCAGTAGCAATTCCGGTTAATCCGGGTCGGCCTTCGCCATTGGCATTCCCAACCCAAACTCCTACGGTATAGGAAGGATTAACACCAATTGCCCATCCATCTCTGAACCCAAAACTGGTACCTGTTTTCCAAGCTACTTTGCTTCCACTTGAAAATTCACGCCAAGAAGCTTCCAGATCAGGTCTAGCAACTTCCACCATGGCTTCGAGGGTTAACCACGCCACTCCCGGATCAAAGGTGGCATTGTTTTTTTCAAGAATACTTGATTCGGGCAGATAGTGTGGAGGGAAAATAGGATTTTTATTGGTAGGAGTAATGGCTCTTGCCATGGAAGCATACATACCGGTAAGTTCCCATAAGTTTCCTTCAGCACCACCTAAAATAATGGATAATCCGTAGTGTTTGGCATTTTTTGTCAAGGTATGCATACCTAATTTTTTGAGCTGAATATTGAGCTTGTCAGTTCCGATTTGTTGCAATATCTTAACGGCAGGTATATTAAGGGATCGTCCTAAGGCTCTTTTGGCAGGAACAATTCCATCATAGCTTAGGCTGAAATTTTTTGGTGAATAACCATGAATGTGCAAGGGGATGTCTTGAACTAAGGTGGAAGGATAAAGAATGCCTTCTTGTAAGGCTAGGGCAAAAAGAAATGGCTTAAGGATACTTCCTGTACTTCTGGGAGCTGCAATAATATCAACATTTTCATGATGTTTTGGATGAAGTGGAGCTTCCACATTTCCAACATAGGCCAAAAGTTCACCGGTTTGGGTATTAATAACCATGGCAGCCATATTGTGAATTTCATTTTGCCTCCAATATTCATGGTGTTTGGCAATGTGTTGATTGAGTCTTCTTTGAAGGGGAAGTTCTACTGTTGTGTGAATGGTTTTTCCGGTATGTCCATCTTTTTCAATTCGGAGCATTAAGTGTGGAATTTCTTGAGGAATTGGTTTTGGCGCTCCGGGAATTGGTTCTAATAAGGATAACTCATAGGTTTGTTTATCAATTTTTTGATCCTTGTAAAGCTGAAGGAGTAAGTTGTTTCTTTTTCGGAGTAGTCTATCCTGATTTTTGCCGGGAAAAATGATGGCCGGACTATTGGGTAATACAGCCAATGTGGCCGACTCTGCCCAGGAAAGCAAATCAGAAGGTCGCCCGAAATATCGCCAGGAAGCAGCCTCTAAACCAACTGTATTGCCTCCAAAAGGTGCGTGAGATGCATAAAGGTTTAAAATTTCATCCTTAGAGTATTCAGCCTCCAAACGTATGGCTAAATAAAGTTCGATTAATTTTTCCCAATAGGTTCGGGAAGGGTTTTTCCTATGCATTCGAATAACTTGCATTGAAATAGTTGAGCCTCCGCTGGTTTTTTTACCATGTTTTAAATTTAATCGAATGGCTCTAAACAATGAAATTGGATTAAGCCCGGGGTGGTGGTAGAAATGTCGGTCTTCAAATTCAATCAAACAGGTAGAGAATTTAATAGGTATGCTATCTGATTCCGGAAACCGCCATTGGCCATCCAGGGCAATTTTTGCACCAAGAAGTTTTGAGTTTTTCCCATATACAACCGTTGAATAGGAATCATCAAACAAGATAGAAGGAAGAGAAATCCAAAATGCTACCAGAAATGCAACCAAAATCAATACTCTTTTCCCCCATTTGGAATTAATTCCTGACCATAGGGAGTTGAGGTATTGTTTCATATAGCAAGTTTGGTAGGATAAAAATTTGAAATTTTATTAAATTCAGCAAGATGCAAAAATAGAGAACTAACTTTGCGCAAAATTTATGAAAGCATGGTAATGTTATTTTTAGGTGATGTCGGAGGTGGTGAATTGTTGTTAATCATGTTGGTGGTATTGTTGTTTTTTGGATCAAAACAAATTCCTCAGTTAGCTAGAGGTTTGGGCAAGGGGATTCGTGAATTTAAGGATGCCGCGAATGGAATTCAAAGAGAGATAGAAAAAAGCATCCATGAGGTTCCAGCACCTGAAGAGAAGGTAGTAGAAAGAATAGAGCCTAAGCCTTTGCAGGAATATATTGAACCTGAAATAGTTGAAGAAACAAAGGCTGAGTTGCCTGAAATTAAGCCTGCTCCGGGTAGTATAGCTCGGGAAGTTTAATTATTCTTTAGAATAAATTTTTACTTCTTTCTCACCGTTCGTACTAATCACAATCTTTGGCTTTCCGTCCTTAAACTTCACCGAAAATGGAGTGGATCCTTCCATTGGAAAACCTTCTATAGCCTCGGCTTTGGAATCCAAAAGGAATAAATTTCCACCGCTGACAATTCCAATATTTGTTTTAGAGCCATTGCTAATAAGTTGTGGAGGAAATCCTATTACATCTTCCCATTTATGATTTCCAATCATTTTCTTTTGTCTGGAATAAATGGTAATTTCATTTAGGTCAACATAGATAAATTCAATAGTTCCGTCTGAATCCAAATCTTTTGCAAGGAAATAGTGGTTTTGTGTAACAGGTTTAATCTTTATTTTTTCAATCTTTCCATCTCCATTTACATAGATAATTGTTCCATCGGTAGTGGTAAAATACAATCCAGGAAATTTGGCATTTTTACCGGAATGGCTGAAAATTCCGTTTGAAGAAGAAAGTTCGAATTTTTCTTTTACCTGAGTTTTTTTCTTCCCTGTTCGTTCATATAATTTAAGCTTACCTTCAAGATCAAAACTGGCCAAAATGTCTTTATTGTTTGATTGAAAATACTGAAATGGCTCGATTATCTCTTCTTCAACCTTGGATAATGTCCAACCTTTTACTTGTTTACCTGTTTTGTCCAGGTTATAAGCCTTTTCGTTGGAACAGGCAAATACAAAACGATAATCACCTTTTTTCTCATAGTCAAAAACACTAATTCCGGAAGTACATGATGCATCGAGTTTAATAGGGAAATTAGGAAGTAATTCCCCATTTAGGGAAATTCCATAAATGGTATTTTTGGTGCAAACCAGTAATCCTGGTTTTTCCTGATCCAGGTTTTTTAAAAAATAAATAGGACCTTTTGTTTTTTCCTTAATGTCAAATTTCCATTTGGTGCGTCCTAAGGTTGAAAGACAATAAAGTTGATGGGCATCGTCTAAAAAAATAAATTCAGTTTCTTCGTTTAAGGGGTTATCAATAATTAATGGTTCAATGGAGGACGGATTTTCCAGTTGAGCCTTCCAACCTACATTTTCTTCTTGTCCTGAAATGGAATCTGAAGTTTCAGAATTTCCAAAGCTTAAATATCCGGAGGTATAGTAACCATCGCCTTGGTTTGCAAACTGAATGGCCATGGCATCAAAGGAGTTCAGGGCATCCAAATAAGGTCCTAAGTTGGGTAGGTAAGTTGGAGAAAAGAATTGTCTAACTTTTCTTCCCATCGAACTTGGAACTGAGTAAAGATAAATGTTGGAATTTTTTGAAAGGTTTTCATTGAATTTTAGGTAAGAATCCTGGTTGCCCAATGTTCTGCCTGAAAGGTAACTTGTTATAAAATTTTTAAGGGTAGTGCTGTTATTGGCAAATGCCACAAAAGGTCCAATTACTGTATAATAATTGTTGGTAATGGTTCCTATTGGACTTCCAAAAAAGCTTTGAAAAATTCCAGGATTGTTAAGACTCTTAAGACTAAATCCGTTAAATTGTTCATCCAACAACCTTAAACCACTTCCTTTTCCGGAGTTAGCTAATTCAGCCAAATTTCTGGATGCAGAGGCAGAATCGTTACAGGTTATTAATAACACGGCATTCTCCTGAATAGAAGAATCCCGGTTGTCTAAAATTCCCAGGCATAATTCTCCACCCATCCAGGAAAGAAAATGTTGGGTAATGGAATCGGGTGACTGACTTTTGTGGGTTGATTGGTAAATCTCTTTTCCAAGGTCTGATAAGGAACTTCCACCATAAAAAAAGAATCCTGAACTTGATTGAGGAAGGTATTTGCATAGCTGGGCCTCAATTGGTTTTTGTTTGAACTTACTAATGCCTAAATTCGTTCCTTGTGCCCAGGTAAATCCACTGATTAATATAGATTCAGGCTTTAAATTAATGTCTATTCCGCTCCAAGAGGCAAAGTTTCCGATTCCTAAATAAGATTCCTTTCCGATGGATTCTAAAACCTTTCCAGACCATGGACCGAAGGACTTGTAATTGATAAACAAATTAGCATCTGTTTTTTTTCCGGCCACTTTATATGCTTTTGCAAAGGAGGCATCATCTAAAATGCTCTTATTGGAGTTTAATTGCATTAAGGCGTCTTCCACTGATTTTTGGGAAGTGCTTAAGAGGAAAATACCTTCGGAGGCAGAACAATAATGATTCTCTGATGTTAGACTTGGTGAAAGCTGGTAAATGAGTTCTTGTTGAAACTGAATTTCCTTAATCTGACCCGGCTTATTAAAAATGGAATACAAAATAGATGAAAGTTCTCCATCCCAAGAAGGATCAGATAAATTGGCCGATAATAAAATCTCCGAATTGGATGATTCTGTGCCAAAAACAGAAACAATCAATGGGGAATTTTTGAACGCTTCACCAATTTGTTGATTGTTCTTCAAAAGTGAATCGGCCGACCGACAAAAATCTACCACCTTTTGAAAGGAAGGAATTCCTTGGAATTTTTCAAAATACCTGGTGTCTTTCGATAATCTTGCCCAACTTACCTGTGGTTGATGGATTTCAAGAATTAAATTACTCCGAGGAGAAATAGCTGATATACAGGGTTTGGATTGCTCTGAAGATTTTCGTAAGAACATCCACAAACCAACCGAAAGTGCCGCTATGACTAGTAATGCGCTAAATATGTAGATACGCTTTAACCCCAATTTTTCTCTCTGTTAGTTCATTACAAAAATACGCTACTACTAAGCCAGACTTATTTTCTAATAAATTTAATTCAACCATGCAATGTTGAAAGCTTAGAGTTTATAATTTTGAGCTCGTTTTTTTTTTAACCCTGGGAATTTTATTCTTTATCATAAGAGATAGTATTCCTCGATTTTTTTAACCAAGTCCTTGGTTTTATAGCCTCCTTCATTTAGGAGTATGTAAGCTCAATGACTCCAATTGATTGAATGGTTAATACTCGGTTCACAGGGTGTTTAATAAAAACGAAAAAAATATCAAATCAGTATACTTAGTGTCATTTTGACAATAAGTATTTCGATTACCTTTGCGCCCTCGTTTATGAACAGAAATTATATCCAATGAAGTTAGGAGTACCTAAAGAACGAAAAATTAAAGAAAACCGAGTTGCCCTCACCCCGGAAGTTGTTAAACAATTGGTTGGAAAAGGCTATGAAATTGTGGTTGAAACAGGAGCAGGTGATAACGCCCACTATTTAGATGCGGATTATACCTCTGCCGGTGCCAGTTTGTCCTCCTCTTCCGATGAAATTTATACTTCATCTGACGTTGTTCTTAAGGTGAATGCACCGGAACCAAATGAAGTTGCTAAAATGAAAAAAGGGGCAATCCTAGTTTCATTTATGTATGCTCTCACCAGTCCCGATTTGGTTAATGCTTGTGTTCAGGCCGGAATTACTGCCTTTTCTGTTGACGCCATTCCGCGTATTTCTCGCGCTCAAAAAATGGATGCTCTTAGTTCTCAGGCCAATCTTGCCGGTTATAAATCAGTCATTCTTGGCGCCGATCATCTAGGTAAAATTTTCCCGTTGCTTATGACAGCTGCAGGTACCATTAAACCTTCTAAAGTCGTAATTTTTGGAGCAGGTGTAGCCGGACTTCAGGCCATTGCAACTGCAAAACGCTTAGGAGCAATTGTAGAGGTAAGCGATATTCGCCCTGAAACCAAAGAGCAGGTTCAATCGCTGGGCGGGAAGTTTATCGAAGTAAAGGCCGATGAAAGCGTTAAAATGGAAGGTGGTTATGTGAAAGGGGTTTCTGAAGAATTTTTGCAACGCCAAAAGGAATTGGTTTCTAAACATGTGGCCGAAGCTGATTTGGTTATCACTACAGCCTTAATACCTGGTAGAAAGGCGCCTGTGTTGGTGACTGAATCCATGGTTAAATCAATGAAAAACGGTTCCGTTATTGTTGATATGGCTGTTGAACAAGGTGGAAATTGCGAGTTAAGTGAATACAATAAAATAGTTGTAAAAAATGGGGTAACCATTATTGGTGAACCCAACCTTCCTGCTTTATTGCCTTTTAACGCAAGTGATTTGTATGCCAAAAATATCAGTACATTTCTTTTGCATCTAAGTGATAAGGATGGTTTTAAATTTGAAATGGATGAAGAAATCACCAAAGGGAGTTGCATAGTTAAAGATGGAGTTAAATTAATAGCTTAAGTAAAATGGATAGTATTCTAAATTTTTTCTCAATTCATGAAATGACGATATACTTCGTTGTTTTGTCTGTATTTGTTGGTGTAGAGGTAATTGGTAGGGTTCCTACGGTTTTACATACGCCACTCATGTCCGGTGCCAATGCTATTCATGGTGTTGTTATCGTTGGTGCAATCTATGTGATGTTAAATGTTGACCCTTCCGATTATGTATCCCTGGCACTCGGCTTCCTTGCAGTTTTGTTGGGTACCCTCAATGTGGTTGGTGGTTTTGTAGTTACAGACCGTATGTTGGAAATGTTTAAAAAGAAATAAACTAAAATACCATGTCTCAAAGTATAATGTCCATAGCCTACCTCATTGGTTCAATTACCTTCGTGATGGGGCTAAAAATGATGAGCAATCCAAAAACTGCTCGAAATGGTAATTTGGTTGCTGCCGGCGGTATGATTATCGCCATTCTAACTACCATCCTGTTCCATTCAGGTGAAGTTCCCGGTTTTATCTATGGCCTCATTTTGGCGGCCATTGGTATTGGAACCGTAATTGGTTGGTTAACAGCTAAGAAAGTACAAATGACCAAAATGCCTGAACTGGTTTCCTTGTTTAATGGAATGGGTGGAGCTTGTGCCGCTTTAATAGGTTTAATGGAATATCACCATAATATTGGTCAAACTGGTGCCTTGCTTTCCATAGTTGCCGGCTTAATCATAGGTTCTGTTTCCTTTTCCGGCAGCATCATTGCTTTTTTGAAGCTGAATGGTACCATGAATCAACCCATTCGTTTGCCTCAATACAATATTATCAATACCATAGTAATGGTTGCTGTTTTGGCATTTGGAGCCTGGGTTGTATATGCCAGTCCGGATAGTCAAATTGTTTTGTTCGCTCTCTTCAGCGCGGCAATTCTTTATGGAATTCTGTTTACCGTTCCTATTGGTGGTGCAGATATGCCTGTTGTTATCTCCTTGCTTAACTCTTTCACCGGATTGGCCGCCGCTTTCGGTGGATTCTTATACGATAATAAAATCATGTTAACCGGTGGTATTTTGGTAGGTTCAGCAGGTACTTTACTAACTTTGGTCATGTGTGAAGCCATGAATCGCCCATTGTTTAATGTAATTTTTGGGGCTTTCGGTGGTGGACAAGCAGCGGCAGGTTCTAGTTCCGAAAAAGGAAGCATCAAGGATATTAGTGTTTCCGATACAGCAACCCTGATGAATTATTCCAAAAAGGTGGTGATAGTTCCAGGTTATGGTTTAGCAGTGGCTCAAGCTCAACATGTTATTCATGAATTGGAAACTATTCTCGAAGAACGAGGAGTGGAAGTGAAATATGCCATTCATCCTGTTGCCGGTCGTATGCCCGGACACATGAATGTTCTACTTGCCGAAAGCAATGTCAGCTATGATAAATTGGTTGAAATGGAAGATATTAATCCTGAATTCAGTTCTACCGATGTAGTTTTGGTTGTAGGTGCT